>JADFXQ010000030.1:0-21173 GCA_015233495.1 Candidatus Omnitrophota bacterium
GGGCATGGAACGGATGATTTTGGCTTTAGGGGGCCAGGCGCTGCCTCAAACGGAAAATCCTTTGGTGTATCTGGTTGCTTTGGATGAGGCGTCGCTGGCGGAAATGTTTGTCGTCCTGGATCAGGCGCGCGCCGCGGGTATCCCGGCGGATATGTCGTATAAACTTGCTTCGATGAAAAGTCTGATGCGCGCCGCGGATAAAAGCGGCGCGGTTTTTGTGGGCATTATGGGCGAGAATGAACGCGCTGTCGGGCAGGTCAGTGTTAAGAATTTGAAAACCGGAGATCAAGGTTTAATCGCGAAACCGGCTTTGGTGGATTTTTTGCTCGGAGCAAAAATGTAGGAGCGCCCCTCGCTTGCCGGCAGGTGTCCTGCTAAGGGGATTGGGCCGGCACCCGGTTGGGCGCCTACGCACAATTTTGACAGCAATAATGGGGAGAGAAAATTTATGTTACGCACGCACACCTGCGGGGAATTGCGCAAGGAAATGGGGAATCAGACTGTGACGCTTTGCGGCTGGGTCGCGGCGCGCCGGGACCATGGAAAATTGATTTTTATTGATGTGCGCGACCGCTATGGGTTAACGCAAGTGGTTTTTGTGCCGTCGGTAAGCAAAACGGCGCACGATACAGCGCAGAAATTAGGGCCGGAATTCGTCGTAAAGGTTACGGGCAAGGTCGCGGTGCGTCCGCCGAAAATGGTCAATCCGGATTTGCCGACCGGCGAAATTGAAGTCTGCGCGGAACAATTGGAGATTTTGAATTCCAGTCTGGTTCCGGCGTTTGAAATCGATGACAAGGTGGAGGTTTCGGAAGAGGTTAAGTTGGCGTACCGCTATTTGGATTTGCGGCGGCCCAAGGTCGCGAAAATTTTGCAAACGCGGCATAAGCTTTGCTCGGTGATCCGGTCATTTTTATACGAGGAGAACTTTTTGGAAGTCGAAACTCCGGTGTTGACCAAATCCACGCCGGAAGGGGCGCGGGATTTTTTGGTGCCGGCGCGGTTGAACCCGGGCAAGTTTTACGCTTTGCCGCAGTCCCCGCAATTGTTTAAGCAGATGCTGATGGTCTCCGGGTTTGACCGGTATTTCCAGATCGTCAAGTGTTTCCGAGACGAGGATTTACGCGCCGACCGCCAGCCGGAATTCACTCAGCTTGATATGGAAATGTCGTTCGTCGAGGAAGAAGATATTTTCGCTTTGACCGAGCGGCTGTATCAGAAGATTTTTAAAGAGATTAAAGGCATTGATTTGCCGATCCCGTTTCCCCGCATGACCCACGCTGAGGCAATGGCCAAATATAAGTCGGATAAACCCGATATCCGTCAGCCGGGGCAGGAGTTCGCGTTTTTGTGGGTGGTGGATTTTCCGATGTTTCATTATAACGAGGAAGAGAAACGCTGGGAAAGCGAGCACCATCCGTTTACCTCAATCCGGGAAGAATTTCTGCCGTTGTTGGAGCAAGGCGAATACGCGAGGATAACCGCGCGCTCTTATGACTTGGTTTTAAACGGCAGTGAGATCGGCAGCGGGTCGATACGTATTCATAAAAAAGATATGCAGAAAAAAATATTTGATATAATAGGGCTTAATGCCCAGGAAGCGCAGCAGCGCTTCGGCTTTCTTTTAAAGGCGTTTGAATATGGCGCTCCGCCGCACGCCGGCGTGGCTTATGGAATTGACCGGTTGACTATGCTTTTAACCGGCGCGGAATCGATTCGCGACACCATTGCTTTTCCGAAAACGCAAAAAGGCAGTTGTTTGGTCACGGACGCGCCGTCGGATGTGGATGAAAAACAACTTTTAGAATTGGGAGTCATGGCGATTAAACGATCTGAAGATCAATAAAGGGATAAGGTTTTTCGGTGTCCCCCATACTGAAAAAGAGGAGTTCAAGATGAATCGTCGTCACAATTTAATCTGGGTAGTGGTTTTTGTGTTTGTCGCGGGTGGGTGCGCCACGGGAAAAAAGCTGGATGTCAAAGTTTATTCCCAGGATATGCCGCGCGTTGATCAGGATTTGGAAGGGAATCATGGGTATGTGATGGGAACTGCGAAAGACGCTCCCGCGAACGACGTAAAGAAAACTCGGCGGATTTATGTTTTAGACGTACTGAAAGAAACCGACAATGTTCCGGTATCGCATAAACAGATTAAGGAAGACGGCGCGACGGCCGCGATTACGCCTGCGGGCGCGGCTGCCGAAGAGCCTGCGGCACAAAATGCGGACGCGTCACCGGCGGTAGTGATCCCGAATTTGGATGAAGTTCAACCCTTAGCGCCGAAGGGAAAGTCCTCCGCGGGAAACTCTGCCCGGCCGGCTGCTTTAGCGGGCGGTGAAAAGGAATACAAGATCGAGAAAGATGACACCTTGCAGAAGATTTCGAAGAAATTTTTTCATACCTATGGCAAGTGGTTAAAAATTTATAACGCGAATAAAGACGTGATCAAAGATCCGAACCGTTTGAAGCCGGGCACAATGATCCGGATCCCGAATATTTAATTTGTTTATCGAGGACATCCATGGATCAATTGATTCAAATCAATGATAATAAAAATTTGCAGGTTGTTTTTGGCAAATATGACAGCAATCTGAAATTCATCGAGAAAGAATTGCAAGTGCGTTTGAGCCGCGACAGTCAAGGGGTGCGGCTCTCCGGAGCGAGTCCGGAATTGGTGCATAAGGCGGTGGAGTTGTTCCATTATTTGCTGGAACTCGCCAAGACTGGGTCGGAGGTCAAGAGCCGCGATATAATTTATGCCTTGCGGCTATTGCAGACCGAGCAGGGACTGGATTTCAAAAAATTGTCGAAAGGCAAGATTGAGATCCCGGTCCGCGGGATGATTGTCACGCCCAAGACGAAAGGCCAGCTCGATTATGTCGAGGCGATTAAGATTTATGATATTGTTTTTGGCATCGGTCCGGCGGGCACGGGAAAAACCTATCTCGCCATGGCCATGGCGGTCAACGCTTTACAACGCGGTTTGGTGCGCCGGATCATTTTGACCCGCCCGGCTATCGAGGCAGGCGAGAGTCTGGGATTTTTGCCGGGAGATATGGTGGAAAAGGTTTCGCCGTATCTGCGGCCGCTTTATGATGCCTTGCATGATATGATGGAAGCGGACAAGGTTGAGGAGCTGACCGAACAGGGAATCATTGAGGTCGCGCCTTTGGCGTTTATGCGTGGCCGCACGCTCAATGACGCGTTCGTGATTTTGGATGAGGCCCAGAACAGCACGCCGTTTCAGATGAAAATGTTTTTGACCCGTCTGGGATTTGACTCGAAAACGGTCATTACCGGAGACTTGACGCAGAGCGATCTTCCCAACGGCTCGCCGAACGGTTTGGCCGAAGCGGAAAAAATCCTGAAAACCGTGGAAGGGATCAAATTCATGTATCTTACCGGCGCGGACGTGGTGCGGCATGAACTGGTGCAAAGGATCATTGAAGCTTATGAGCGCCAATAAAATCGGGAAAATGAACGCGTCTTCAGTTCCCGCGTCTTGGGCCGGACATCTGGCGGCCTTGTTGGCTTTCGCTTTGGTCTGTTTTTTTTGCGTGTTGATGGGCTATTCTTTAGGCGTGCCCTTAGTTTTGTTGTTCGTCGGCGCGCATCTGCATTGTGTAAAAAAGGTTTCTTTCCGCCGGTTTCTCCACGTGGGTTTTTTATTGACGTTAATTTTGTTTGCCGCGTTTTCGATTGATCATTATACGGACATCTCTTCTTATTATATCCCGGTTGCCAGCGTTTCTATGCTTGCGATGCTGCTGTTTAATGACCCGGAACTGGCGTTTATTTTGTCATTCACTTCGAGTTTTTTAGTGACGCAGGTCTTGGGCGGCGGGTTTGGCATGATGTCGATCTTTTTTATCGGCGGGTTAACCGGCGCCTACGCTGTGGAGGGGGCCCGGACGCGCGGGCATTTGATCGCGGCGGGATTGTTTATCAGCGCTATGCAATTGGTCGCGGCGTTCGCTACGCATTACGGCCACGGAGTTTTTTTAACCCATGATTTTGCCGCGCGGATGATTTATCCCTTGGCTTGGAACGGTTTTATCGCAACGTTCGCCACCGCGGCAACGTTAAAGATTTTTGAGTATCTTTTCCGGACGCTGACGAATTTTAGTTTACTGGAATTGTCGGATTTCAATCAGCCTTTGCTGCGCCGGATGATCTTGGAGGCTCCGGGGACCTATCATCACAGTTTAGTGGTGAGCAATCTGGCGGAAGCGGCGGCCAACGCGGTCGGCGCGAATGGTCTTTTAGCGCGGGTCGGCGCCTATTATCATGACACGGGCAAGCTCTCCAAGCCGGGATATTTCACGGAAAACCAGATGGTCGGCGGGAATAAACACGATGATATTGAGCCGTCAATGAGCCGGTTGGTTATTTTAAATCATGTGAAAGAAGGTTTGGAAATCGCCAAGAAATACCGGCTGAACCCGATCATTTTGGCTTTTATCGTCCAGCATCACGGCACGGGATTAGTTTATTATTTTTACAAAAAGGCTTTGGAAAACGCCACTCTCGGCGAAGCGATTGATGAAGGTGATTTTCGTTATCCCGGGCCTAAACCGCAAACCCGGGAGACCGCGATTGTTTCTTTAGCGGATTCCGCGGAAGCCGCGGTGCGCGGTATTGAAGAGCCCAACCTTTCCAAAATCGAAGCCACGGTTAAACGGGTTATCAATAACAAGTTCATTGATGGCCAATTGGATGAATGTCCGCTGACGCTCAAGGACATCAACGCCATCACCGATACCTTTATCCGCATCTTGGGCGCCATGTACCATTCCCGCGTCCGCTATCCAGAAAAGAAAAATGTACATAACGGTTGAAAATCAGCAGAGCCAAATCCGCCTTGACTCTCGCCGGGTTGAAAAAATGATCCGGGTGATTTTCCGGCGGGAAAAAATTGCGACGGCGCGTTTGAACGTTATTTTTGTGTCCCGGCAAAAAATTACGGCGCTGAATCGGCGGTTTTTGCGGCAGAACCAAGCCACGGATGTGATCGCGTTTGATTTGACGCCGGAGCGTTTGTCGTATCAAAGGCAAAGCGCGCCGAAAGGGGCGATTCGCGAGGTATGGGGTGATATTTTTATCTCGGTGGATGCCGCGGTTCGGCAAAGCCGGGAATTTCGCACTACGGTTGATTATGAGTTGAAGTTATACGTCGCGCATGGGATTTTGCATTTATTGGGTTATGATGATCACGCGCCGGGAGATATCAGGCTGATGCGGGCCAAGGAAGCGGCGCTTATGGATTTAGTAAATCGGCAATGATCATTCAGACGGAAGGCATCATTCTTAAAACGTACGATCTGCGCGAGACCAGCAAGCTCGCGGTGTTTTACACGCCGCGGCATGGCAAGGTCAAAGGCGTTTTGAAGGGGATCCGCAAAGACCCGCGCAAATTCGGCAGTCACGCTGATCGGTTTTCGATCAATGACATTGTCTATTATCAGTACAGCCGCAGTGATATTCACCTCATCAGCCAATGCGATTTGAAGCAGTTTTTTTTCCCGATCCGGCAGGATTATCGCAAGACTTTAGCGGCGCATTATTTTTTGGAACTGATCGACGCGGTGATGCCGTCGGAACACGCCCAGGCCGGGATTTATCGTTTAACGTTGGACGCCTTAAACGCGCTGGAACAAACCAAAGATATTGACCGACTGGTCCACGTTTTTCAGATCAAGATTCTCAACTTATCCGGGTTTCGTCCGCATATTGACGCGTGCGTGCGCTGTAACCGGCGGATCGACGGCCGTTCGCGGTTCAGCCTGGCGCTGGGCGGCATGGTCTGCGGCCGTTGTCCCGCGCCGGACACGGCGTATATCCTGATTTCCCCGGGCGCGGTTTCCTCGATTCTGTATATTGAACGCGCCGCGTGGGAAGAGGCCTTGCGCCTGGGGCTGACGATCAGCATCCGCCGGGAATTGAAATATATTTTAAATAATTTTTTGGTTTATCATTTGGAACGGAAGATCAAAAGCGCGCGTTATCTTTTGTTGTAAATTTGTGTTAAAATACTGACGTGGGAATCATTCCCGCGCTCAAAGAAAGGAAAGGCTTATGAAACCACTGGATTTAGTCGCGGATAAAAATACGGATCCGGAGTTGCAAAAATTTTTCGATAAATTAAAAAAAAATATCGGAAGGGTGCCGAATTTTTACTCGGTTTGCGCCAATTCGCCGGCCGCTTTAAAGGGATTGCTGGCTTTTCGGGAGCAATTGGAACAAGGCGAACTTTCGCTTAAGGAAGCGCACGCGATCGCCTTGGTGGTCGGTCAGAAAAACGAATGCGATTATTGTTTGCGCGCGCATACCATGATGGGTAAACGGGCCGGCTCCACGGAGCAAGACACGCTGGATTACCGGAAAGGGAAGGCCGCGGATCCTAAAATGAACGCCTTGCTGCGTTTAACCGCGGAAATGGCGGCGAATAAGGGTTCGGCCGCGCCGGCAACCATTGAGGCGTTTTTTTCCGCCGGATATAGCAAAGCGGCTTTGGTGGAAGTCGCCGGCATGATCGCGTTGAATGTATTTACGAATTACGTAAACCATATCGCGCATACGGAAGCCGATTTTCCGGAAGTTAAAAAAGTGTAACAAAAATTGGTGTCAGATCTCAATATCCATCTGGGATTAAAAAGAGTTATGGCTGATTTTAAGCCGCGCCATTTTTTTCGTCGAGGAATTTCAGGCGCAGTAATCATTATGGGACTGTTGCGCAATGCCTCGGAAAGGCTAGTCGATAAAAATCTCCGGATTGCCCGGTCAAGCCGGGCAATGACATTTCGGAAGAATTTTGCAATAGTTCAATTATTCATATTTTGAAACATATATGTCCAATTTGGACAGCAATGATTTTGAAAAGGAGGTAACTTATGGCGGATATTCTGCCGGAAAAATGGATGAAGGGGGTGGCGATCACGACTACTGTTTTGGCGGTTGTGGCCTCGATCGCCGGGTCGCGCTCCGCGTTTTACATTGCCAAGGCCCAGTTGTTGACCGCGCTCGAAGGGAGCAAATGGTCTTATTATCAGGCAAAAAGCGTAAAGGAAAATATCGCGGCTGCCCAGCAAATGGCGTTTCAGGCGAATATTTTGGGCGCTACCACGCCGGAACAAAAAGAATTTTTAACGAAAAATCTCGCGACCTTCCAAAAAGATGTCGTCCGCTATGAGAAGGAGAAAGCGGCGATTAAAAAAGAGGCGGAAGATACGGGTAAAGACAATGCCGTTGTTGTGCGCAAAGGCAGTCAATTTTCTTTGGCCGTGGTTTTTTCCCAAATCGGGATTATGCTGTCTTCGGTCGGCGCCCTGCTGAAGCGCAAAGAAATGTGGATCACCGGCATCATCATCGGCTCGATATCGCTTTTTTTTATAGCGAACGGTTTTTTGCTGTTTTTTTAATCCCAAATCGCCCGGGAATAGTTACGCAGGATCACTCGGTCTTTCGTTAAGAGAGGGACTTGGGCGAGAGAGGAATTCGCGACAATTAGACGATCAAACGGATCGCGGGTCCAAGAAAGGTTTAAGGATTCCCGGATGACCCATTCGTAAGGATCTTTACATATTTCCAAACCCAGCGCGGCTTGCAGGTTTTCGATTATTTCCCAAGGGGTGATTTCAATTTTTTTGGTTTCCGCGATGTATTGCATCTCAAGGATAACCAATGGCGATATCATTGGTGTCGAAACATTGATTCTTTGAATGACTTTTGCCGGCAATCGATGCAGTTCTTTCATGCCTAACCAGATGGCGGTATGTGTATCCAGATGCATAATGTCAGTCATTTAGGCAGGCCTCGCCACTCTTTTGACCAGTCCATGTGAACTAAACTTTCCGGGTCGCAGTTGAATTTTCCTATTTTTTTGAGGCGGTCAAGTTTATTGATTTCAACGGGCGGTACGATTCTGATCATTTTTCCTCGGCGAGAGACTAGGACGGGTTCGCCGGTTTCAATAACCCGGTCCAGAATTCGGTAAATATTACTTCGTAATTGTGAAGGGGTTAAGGTCATGCGATTCTCCTTGTTAATGATATCGTACGTAAATTATTGCATGACGTACGCTTTTTGTCAAATTTTATGTCTTTGCTGATTGGGTGAGGATATCTTGCGCCAGGGCGGAGCCAATGGCCGGGATTTTGGCGAGTTCGGCTGCGGATATGTGTTTGAGATCCGTGATTTTTTTGATGCCGGCTGCGAAGAGATTGCGGGCGCGCACCCGGCCGACGCCTTTTAACTGCACTACGTCGAGGAGTTCTTCTTTGACGCCGTAACGCACGCGGGTCTTCAGATCGTTTAAGTCAAAGGTGCGTTGTTTCATCCGCAACAGTTCCGCGATCGCGCCGGCGGCGTACAACAGCCGGTCCGCGGATTCCACGAACCGGTAAATGTCCCCCGGTCCCACTCCGAATTGATCGCAGAGATCTTCTTCCCGCAGTTCTTCCATCCATTGGGACAATAAAAACGTTGTCTTTAAAGTCCGCATATAAACATAAAAATCCTGCAGTCGTTCGTTGGTCTCGGAGTGTTGTTCCGGGTTTAAAATCATTTCTTCATGATAACGCGCCACAAATTCATCGAGGGCTTCGGTGTCTTTTTTGCCGGTATTTAAGACCGGCATATCCGGACAGCAGGTCAAGGCGTGCAAAAATCCGACCGGCGGGAAATAAGATTTTTCAGCAATGAGACGCAAGGTGTTGCGGATGACTAAGCTGGTTACCGGGTCGACGTACAGCCGGCTGGTCAGACTACCGAACTGCGTCGCGAAAAACCGCGTCCCGCTTTGTTCAATAAATTTTTCTTCCTGCAAAAAATCAAAAATCCGGGTGATGAGCTGAAACAAAGACCGGCTGGGATTTTGATGATAGAGAAACGTATGCGATATGAATTCAAACATGCCTTCGGTGTCATGGACATAGCCGCCGACGATCGAGGCCAGGATGTGGACGCGCAGAGCAGACTCGTCGTGAAGTTTGGAGATGACCGGCTCCGGGTCAGCCAGGATATAGCGCTCCATCAAAGTCGAGGCCTCGCTTTCGGTTTTGGCCATGATGACTGCCTCGCCGTGATCGTCATATTGCGGCCGTCCGGCGCGGCCGGCGCATTGTTTGTATTCGGACACGGGGATATACGCTGAACCCAGTCCGCTTTCAAAGCGTTTGACGTCGCGGATAATCGCCCGGCGGGCCGGCAGGTTGACGCCCGCGGCCAAGGTTGGCGTGCAGCTAATGACTTTGATGAGATTGGCTTTAAAATTTTGTTCCACCAGGTCGCGTTGAAACGGTTTCAGGCCCGCGTGATGAAACGCCGCGCCGCATATCACCGCGTCGGCGAGCTTGCGGCAAAGTTTGGTGCCGTCCGCTTTGGTGCCCGCGATTTTCTGGGCAATGGACGCTAATTTGGTTTTTTCATCGAAGGTCAAACGGCGCGCCGTGGTTTTACAAATCTCCCGGCCTACGGCTTCGGCGGACCGTCGCGCATTGACGAAGACCAACACCTGGCCTTTGCCTTGAAGAGTGTCGTCGACCAAACTGTTCAAATCTTCGCCGTCGTCTTGCGGGATGAGGCGGGTTCCGTTGTCATGAAAAACAATTTGGTTATTGTAATACACGCCTTCCTTAAGCGGAATCGGCCGCCAGGTGGAGCTCACTAATTCCGCGTTCAGCCATTTGGCCATGTCCTGGGCGTTGCTCACGGTCGCGCTTAATGCGAGAAATTGAATATTTGGGTTCATTTGCCGGATGCGGGCAGTCAATATTTCCAGAGTCGGGCCGCGCGACCCGTCATTGATAAAATGGATTTCGTCGAGCACCACAACGTTGAGGGAGCTGATCAGCCATTGGGATTTGGACCGCAGCAGGGAATCGATTTTTTCGGCGGTGGCGACCAAGATATGGTGCCCGCTTAAGGTTTTCCGGTCCGAACGTTCGTCGCCGACCGCCATGCCGATGGAATAACCTAAGGATTCATATTGCTGTTTAAAATGCTGATATTTTTCGCTGGCCAAGGCTTTAAGCGGCGCGATGTAAAGACAATGCCCCTGCCCGCCGCTGTCTGCCAAGGCCTTGAGTATGCACAATTCCGCGATCAAAGTCTTCCCGGAGGCCGTCGGCACAGAGAGCAACAGATTATGGCCGTTCAGCACGCCTTTTTGAATCGCTTCCGCCTGGGGAGGGAAAAGTTCTTTAATCCCGGTTTTGGCGAACAGCGCAATAACAGCCGGAGCAAAATAGTTTTCTTCGAGAATGCGGCACAGGTTCATAGGCCAACGTTGTAGCATAAACTGCGGCGGAAGGCAAGGAAAGCCGGAAAAGGGATCTTCAAAACAGCTTGCTGCTATGAATCAGCGCAATTATAATAACAAACAAATAATCTATTTTGTTTGTTTAAAATATCGCGTGCATCCCGGCGCAAAATACTTTTTCAGACCGCTTTGATGATTGGAAAATATTCAAAGCTGCGGGCGACTTATTTGGATTGGCGGCAGGAATGAAAATTGTTATTCAACGAGTGATACAAGCGCAGGTTTCCGTAGGGAGCCGGATTGTTGGGAAGATCGGGCCAGGGGCTTTGATTTTTTTGGGCGTGGGCAAGGGCGACACGGAAAAAGACGCGGATTTTTTGGCGGATAAGGTTGTGGAATTGCGGATGTTTGCCGATGCCGAAGGTAAAATGAATGTCTCCGGCCGGGACGCGGGCGCGGTGTTTTTGGTGGTGTCGCAGTTTACGCTTTATGGCAATTGTGATAAAGGCCGGCGGCCGTCGTTTGATGACGCTGCGTCACCGGTGGAAGCGGAAAAGCTTTATGAATATTTTGTGGAACGTCTGCGCCGGAAAGGCGTAAAGACGGAAACCGGCGAGTTTCGGGCAATGATGGAAGTCTCGCTGATAAACGACGGACCGGTGACGTTTATTTTGGAAAGTTTAGGGGCTCCCCAACAAAAATATGTTTCTCATTGACACGCATACTCATCTCGACCAATTCCCTGAACTTGACGCTGTCCTGGCCCGCGCCGACGCTGCGGGGGTAATTTCGATTTTAACTTTGGCTGTTGATTTGGCGACTTGCCGCCGGAATTTGGAAATCGCGGCAGTCTGTCAAAGGCCGCGGATTTATCTGGGATTGGGGATTCATCCCGGCGAAGCGCGCATCGATGAGCTGGCGCCTTGTCTGGATTTGATGCGGGAGAATGCCGCGAAGATTGCTTTGGTGGGTGAGATTGGTCTGGATTTTACCTATCCCTGGGCCCGGAAAGATGAGCAAAAAAAAGCTGAACAGCGTCAGGTTTATAAGGCTATGCTGGCCTTCGCCGTTGAACATGATTTGCCGGTTTCGATTCACGCCCGCGGAAAATGGAAAGAATGTTTTGAAACCGCGGCGGAAATGGGGGTGAAACGAGCGGTATTTCACTGGTACAGCGGGCCGAACGATGTTCTGGAAAAAATTTTAGAACGCGGTTTTTTTGTTTCGTTTACGCCGAGTTTGGCGTATAGTGCCGATACTCAGCGGGTCGCTTTGGCAACGCCGATCGAACAATCCCTCGTTGAAACGGATTGTCCGGTGCGTTATCGCGACCGGGAAACCGGTGACAACTTGACTTCGGAACCGAAAGATGTCTTTCGTTCGTTTGAACTTTTTTGTGAATTAAAAAATTTGGATCTCCAATCCACGGCGGAAGTGTTAAATAAAAATGCCTTATGGTTTGTGAGTAAATAGATATGAAAAAATTTTTAATTATCTTTTTATCAGTTATTCTTTGTGTTTTAGCGGCTTATGGGTATTTTTATATCCCCAAAGTGAAAGCGGCGGAGGTTTTGCCTCAGGGCATTTTGTTTTATGCCCAAGCGGGAGATGTTTTCGGGCAGGCGCGGCAATTTCTACGGACAAAATTTGGTCAGGCTTTGCGGCAAGTGAATCTGGAACGGGTTTTATTTAAATCCTCGGAGGGCAAGGACCATTTTGCCCAAACGTGGGAACAAATATTTTCCGAGAAAAATATTCGTCTATCGGAAATTTTGTTCGGCCGGGAGGTGACAATCGCGGGGTACGGCCCGGAACTTTCTCCGGAACAGACGCGCGCTTTGTTCAGCGCGGATAACTCCGCGGTGTTGAATGCCTGGTTTGATAAAATTTTGATTGTGACCCGTTTGCGTCCGGAAACGCAAGCCGCGGAAAAATTCGGAAGGATACTGGACGCTTTTCGCGGGACATTTTCGCTGGCCACGGAATCCTACGGCTCCTATGCCGTACGCACGGCAAAAAACGAGCAGAACGGTTTTAGTTTTGCCTTTTGCCGGGTCAAGGATATTTTGATTATCGCCTTGCGGCCGGAAAGCATCAAAAAGTGTTTGGAGGTTTATTCCGGGCAGGAAAACGCCTTAGCGCAAAACAGCGGGTTTAAAGAAGCGCAAGCGCAAAGTTTAGAGGGGGCGCGGGATTTTGTCTTTTTTAACGCGCCGGAAATGGCCCGTTTATTCCCGGTTAAAAATGCTGATCCCCTGACTGCTGAAATTGGCCGGCAGGCCGGGGCTTTTAGGTTTTTGACGTTTTCTACCCGGTGGCGAGGCCGGATGGAAGCGCGTTTTTTATTAGCTTATGATCCGAATCGGTTACCACCGGATATGAAAACGTTTTACGCTTGCTCCGACGGGGAAAACCCGTCGCCGGGCTTTATTCCTGCGGAGGTTTTGTTTTATGGTTTTAGCCGTTGTTTAGATGGTCCGGGGTTGTGGCGGCAGTTTGAAAAGAGCGCGGCCAGTTCGGTTAAAGGCTCCCAGGAAGTGAATATTGGGAAAAATTGGGGGATGAGCCTAAAAGAAGACATTTTACCGGTGTTTGGGCCGGAATGCGGCGTTTATCTAACGGATTTTCAATCCGGTCAACCTTTGCCATCGGTAAACACGGTGGTATTCGTTCAAGTCAAGGATCACGTAAAAGCGGATAAGTTGTTACGCAAATTGACGGATATGCCTATATTCGCAACGCAGGAACAGGAGGCTGGCGGCGTGACCCTGAGGGTTATGCGTCTGCCGATACCGGGGAAATGGAGTCCGGCTTATGCGTTTCTCGGAGATTATTTAGTGTTTAGCGCGATGCGCGAAGATTTGGAAAACGCGGTTAGGGTTTTCCATAAAACGCGGACGGGTCTCAGCGCGGATAAAACGTTTCGGGCGGTGAATCCGCAGCGGGATTTGCCGTTGACTGGCAGTCAATTTATCAACATGAAGGAAGCAGCGCGCAAAACCCGGGCGTTTTTGCCTTGGGTAGAAACTTTTTGGGAAGATCAGGACAAACAACGTCAGAAGATGCTTCAACAGGCCCAGGCGGCTATGGAAGAGCAAAAAGTCAAAATTAATGATCAGGAAGCAGAACTAAAACAACTTCAGGATAAATTGGCTGGTTTGCCCGCGGAAATCAGCGCCAGGCAAGCCAAAGGAGAGGATGCGGCGGTTTTACGCGTAGAGCAGAATGATTTAGGCGTGAAAATCGAGGCAATTCAAAAAGATGTGGCTATTTTGCGCGCGGTCTTAAAGGAGTACACAGCGCAAATCAATGTTTCTGCAAAGCGGACCATGACGCCGGAATTTCGGCGAGCCGTTTTGCGAGATTGCGTTAATCCGTTATTAAACGCGTTGGAGTTTGTCAAAGGTTATGCCGCAGTGACGCGTTCTGATCCGGAGGCGGGGATCTTCATGACAAATTTCTTTTTCGAATTAGAGAAATAGACACGCAGCCCGAGATCATATACAATAAACGAAAAAAAACCTCCTTGCTTCCGGGAAGCGCCAAGGTCGCTCGTCCGGTCAGAATGGAGAAAAATGTTCGAAATTTTAAATAAACAAATTTTATCCGACGGCGTGAAACGGATTGATATCGCGGCGCCGGACATCGCGCGGAAATTTCGTCCGGGGCAGTTTGTCAGCGTGTGCCCGGAAGAGGGGGATGAACGCGTTCCGTTATCGATTATTGAGGCGGACAGTTCCCGCGGGATTATCACCCTGATGGTCCGGGAAGTCGGCGCGACTACCGGCAAGTTGGGGTCTTTGCCGATTCACGAATCGGTGTTTTCGATTTTGGGGCCTTTGGGCAAACCGGCGGCCATCGCCAAGCTTGGCACCGTGGTCTGCGTTGCTACGGGCATCGGCGCGGCGCAGATTTTGCCGATTTGCCGGGCCTTACGCGACGCCGGGAATAAGGTGATCGGCGTGCTGGGCGCTTCGACTAAGAAAGGCGTTTTGGTCGAGCATCAGATGCGGATTGCCTGCAATAAGCTGTTCATCGCGACTGAAGACGGTTCTTTTGAGTATCGGGGGAAGGCCACGGATATCTTGGCCCGGCTGTTGAAAGAACAGCCGGTGCATATGGTTTACGCCATCGGTTGTCCCACCCTGATGCGCTCAGTGGCAGATATGACAAAGGAACGGAACATCCCTTTGCGGGTGCAGTTGAAACCGGTCATGGTCGATTGTGTCGGGATGTGCGGCGCCTGCCGGGTGCGCGTCGTTGATAGGATGGTTTTGGCTTGTGTCGAAGGCCCGGATTTCGACGGATATCAGGTGGATCTGGAGGATTATCAATCTCGCAGTGAAACATTAAAGGAAGCGAACGAATGTCCCAACCCGCGGTCACAACTCAACCCGAATCCAAACGGGTCCGGAATTTTAACGAGGTTTCTCTCGGGTTTTCTCGCCGAGTAGTCCAGGAAGAATCGCAACGCTGTCTGCAGTGTTCCGACCCGGTGTGCGAAACCGGCTGTCCCTTGGGCGTGAAGATCAAGGAGTTCATCCGTTTTTTACGGGAAGGCCATGCCGCTTTGGCTTACGAGAAAATCCGGGAAGACAATGGTTTTCCGTCGATCTGCGGAAGGCTTTGTCACGCGCCTTGTGAATCGCGCTGTATTTTAATCAAAGAAAAAGCGCCGATCGCTATCCGGGCGCTGGAACGCTATGCGGCGGATTTTGGAAAATCCCGGGTTGCTCGTCCGGCGATGACTGGGAAAATGGCTGTGAAGGCGGCCGTGATTGGGGCTGGTCCGGCGGGATTGAGCGCCGCGTATGCTTTGGCGAAACAAGGAATGGCCGCCACAGTATTCGACGCGGGCGACCGGCCCGGCGGGGTGCTGCGTTACGGTGTTCCGGATTTTCGTCTGCCCCGCAAGGTCTTGGACGGCGACATCGCTGAAATATTAGCCGCCGGGGTGGAACTCAAAATGAATTGCTTAGTCGGCCGCACGGTTTCGGTGGAGGATTTATTGAAATCCAAATTCTCCGCTGTTTTGTTTGCCACGGGCGCTGGTGTCCCGAAATTTATGGATGTGAAAGGCGCGAACATTCCCGGCGTGTATTACGGCGAAGAATTTTTATTCCGCGCGAATTTAACCAAGACGAATATTTTTAACCGCCACGTTCCGACTTTTCCTTTAGGCAAGAAAATCGCGGTGATCGGATCGGGAAACACGGCATTGGACTGCGCCCGGGCCGCGATCCGGTTTGGCCTGGAAGTTCATTTGATTTTCCGCCGTTCGGAAGAGGAGATGCGTGTCCGCACTGCCGAACGCGTGTACGGTAAAGAAGAAGGCGTGAAAATGCAGGCTTTGACGCGGCCGGTGGAAATTATTCCGGGGAAAAACGGTTTGGTGAGCGGGATAAAATGCGTGCGGGTCAATAATATCGGAGATAAAATGATTGTCCTGCCAAAATCCGAGTGGACTTTGGCGGTGGACAATGTCGTAATCGCGGTCGGACACCAGCCTAACAGTCACGCCGCGCAAAGTTGTCCGGCGATTAAAATCAATCCGGACGGATCCATTTGGGTAGATGCCGCGACCGGCATGACCACTATGAAAGGCGTGTTTGCCTGCGGCAATGCCGTGACCAACGCCGGGCCGGTAGCGCAGGCTATCGCGGCCGGAAAGACCGCGGCGGAAAACATTTTATCTGCTTTGCAATTGTAAAATTGGTTATCGATGTGTAAATCGCAAAGCGTTCGTTGATATCCTCCATCAAAAATAAATTCGCGAAGAGTGATAATAAAAATCAACGCGGATGCCTGCGACGGCGGCAAACCAATATTTCCAAGAAAAATAGAAAATATCGCCTTTAGTTTCGCGTCAAAAAAGAAAACGTCTAATAATTGGGCGGCTGTCAGATTTTTTGTCTTAGAAGCGATCGGCCTTAAATCATTTATCATAATAAATTGAAAAAATCGTTCGAGGGCATTATGTTCTTTAGGAAAAAGCTTCGACAATCCCTCTTTTGTGCGCTCTCTGTCTTTATATATAAATAGTTCGAAATCCGGCATCACGATTCGATCCGTAATATCGCTCGACAAAAACTCAAAATTATTCCATAAATTCAATTCTTCCAAAATTTGACGCAAAATGCCTTCCTGGCGCAAACTCCCAAGATAATGCACCCCGGCATCGAACAAAAACCCCTTTCTTTCAAACGAAGAACAGCACCCTCCCGGCTTAGAATGCTTTTCCAACATCAAAACCTTCAAACCGGCTTTGGCTAAATAACAACCGCACACCAGACCACCGATTCCGGAGCCGATAACAATAACGTCATATTTCGTGTCAGAGGTCATTCTCGCATCTCCACGGTTTTCGAATAATCCTTCCGGGGCGACCGCTGGGTCGGCTCATCTGACACGTATCCCATCGTGACAATAGCTACCATACGGCCTTCGGCCCGGACGATGTCATTGATTTCTCTTTCAAATAATACCGGAATGTCTAGCCAACACGTCCCAACGCCCAAAGTTTCCGCGATTAAAACCATATTTTGAATGGCGGCAGCAATGGCCTCAAATTCAGCCAACTTAATATTTTCATAATAAAGCTCAGAAATCTTTTTTACCCGCTCGGAAACACAACGCGTGTTGTAAACCACAATCAAAGCCGGAGCGCTTTCAATGATCTTCGCGACATAAGTCATCATGCCCGAACCAAAGCCGACTTTTCCCGCGTTGGTTTTCATCACCGCGTCAATGGCTTTAATCATCTCGCGATTTTTTACGACAATAAATCGTCCCGGCTGAGCGCCAACTACGGACGGGCCAAAAATCCCAGCCTCAAGGATTTTGTCAATGATGTCCTGAGAGATTAGTTTATCCAAATATTTTCTCGTACTCGCCCGTGTTCTAATCACAGACAAGATTTCCGCGTCTTTCATGGTAATCTCTTTATGTTTTTCCCTGCATGAGTTCCACAACGACTTTTACGGTTGCATTGATTGATGTAAGT
This sequence comes from Candidatus Omnitrophota bacterium, assembly GCA_015233495.1. Classification (GTDB taxonomy): domain Bacteria; phylum Omnitrophota; class Gorgyraeia; order Zapsychrales; family Zapsychraceae; genus JADFXQ01. The sequence goes on from JADFXQ010000030.1 coordinate 17,262, forward strand.
TTTGTAAGTGCTTCTTCCGGAATGACAACACGAAATTTCTTCTCGACACTCGCCAAAATTTCCAGAGCAAGCATGGAATCCATTCCAAAATCTTTCACAAATGAACCCTCGTCAGTAATCTTACTTGAATCTATTTCCAAAATCTCCGCGACAATACCACGTATGGTTTCTTTGATGTCATCCATTATCGCCGTCCTTTCCTATGTTAGCGCGGTTTGATTGCCCGTTACCAGTGGAAATGACCCTATGGTAAACTCTTGCCCGAAACTAAAAAAAAATCCGGCATGAACCGGAATATGCTTTTTTTCTGCCGCCGGGTTTTCATCCAGCGTTATGCCTCCCGCTACGCTGACTATCCTCGCGCCTGTTCTTCGGCTTTTGCTTCCGTTTCGCTCATGTCTTTTTCTTCTTTCGTGATCACATCCCGGATTTTTTGCAAAGTTTCCGCTTCGATCTGCCGCACCCGTTCCCGCGAAACCCCCAGCACTTTCGCGATCGCCGCTAAAGTCCGCTGTTCACCGTCGGTTAATCCATAGCGCAGCTCAATGATTGTCCGTTCCCGTTCCGTAAGCAGAGCCAAAAATTCATCCGCCCGTTCTTTGCTTAAAAACCCTTCCATCTCGACTTCCGGGCTGACCGCGTTTTCATCTTCGATAATATCCTTGATCTGGCCTTCGCCTTCTTCGCCAATCGGCGCTTCCAAACTCGACATCTTGGTCACGGAATTTTCCAGATCGCGGATTTTATAGATCGGACATTTCATGCGTTTGGCGATTTCAGCCAAGGTGGGTTTGCGCCGCATATTGTGCGACATTTTTTCCAGAGTTTTTTTGTACTTGAATATTTCTTCGTTCAAATACACCGGCACCCGGATCATTTTCCCCTGGTCGATAATCGCCCGGGAAATGCCCTGTTTGATCCACCAAGCCGCGTAGGTGGAAAATCGAAACCCTTTATCCGGGTCAAATTTCTCGACGCCGCGCATCAGCCCGATGTTGCCTTCTTCAATCAGGTCGTTTAAAGGCACCCCCAGATTAACATAACGTTTCGCGATGCTGATCACGAGACGCAGATTCGCCCGGATCATTTTTTCCCGGGCGGCTTTATCCCCTTTTTTCACGCGATAAGCTAAGTCAAGCTCCTCTTCCGGAGAGAGAAGCGGGATGGAACGGATGTCCTTGAGGTAGGATTTTACGGAATCAATCATAATGAAATACGCTCAAGGCTGAAGGCTCAAGGGAAAAATGCCCTTGAGCCTTGAGCCTTGAACAATTTATTATTTCCTTTTACTGACTTTTTTAACAGCTTTTTTTAAAATTTTCTTGCCTGTCAACTTATCTTCCACCGCTGCCTGCGCTGCCGCCAAACGGGCAATCGGCACGCGGAACGGCGAACAGCTGACATAATTCATGCCTACGCGGTGACAAAATTTCACGCTGTCCGCATCCCCGCCGTGCTCTCCGCATATCCCGACTTTCAAATTCGGGCGCACCGCGCGGCCGCGTTCGATACTGATCTTGATCAGTTCGCCAACCCCGTCCTGATCGATAGTCTGAAACGGATCCGCCGGCAAAACTTTGGCCGTCAGATAATCCGGCAAGAAACTGCCGATATCGTCCCGGCTGAACCCAAAGCTCATCTGGGTCAAGTCATTCGTGCCGAAGGAGAAAAATTCCGCGGATTCCGCCATTTTTCCGGATTGGAGCGCGGCGCGCGGGATTTCGATCATGGTGCCGTACATAAACGGCAGACTCTTGAGCGCGAATTTCGCGCAGACTTCTTTATTGATTTTGTCCACCAAAGCTTTCTGATGGATAATTTCATTCTGAGTGCAGGTTACCGGAATCATGATTTCCGGAACCGCTTTTTTCCCTTCCTTAATTAACTCGGCCGCCGCTTCCAGAATCGCCCGGACTTGCATCTCGGTGATTTCGGGATAAGTGACGCCCAAACGCACGCCGCGATGCCCTAACATCGGGTTGTTTTCCCGCAAGGATTCGGCGCGTTTATGCAGTTCCGCCATTTCCACGCCTAATTCCACAGCCAAAGCTTTCAATTTGTCTTCAGCGTGCGGAACGAATTCATGCAGGGGAGGGTCCAATAAACGGATAGTTACCGGATAGCCTTTCATGGCTTCGATCGTGGCCTTCATATCGTTTTTGACGAACGGAAACAATTCATCCAAGGCCTTGCGGCGTTCCGTTTCGGATTTGGAAACGATCATCTTGCGCAAAAGGAACAATGGCTTGTCACTGCCTTCGCCGTAAAACATATGTTCCGTGCGGAAAAGCCCAATGCCTTCGGCGCCGAACTTGATCGCCTGAGCCGCGTCTTTGGGGGTGTCGGCGTTGGTGCGCACCTTGATCACGCGCACTTTGTCGACGAGTTTCATCAATTCCACGTAAGAATCATTATGATCCAGATCCACGTCCACCAACGGCAAACTCCCCTGATAAACCAGCCCTTTGGTCCCGTTTAATGTGATCCAATCGCCTTCTTTAATCGTGGCGCCTTTTTTGGTGGTGAAGGATTTGCCGTCATCCCCGATTTCCACGTCGGAACAGCCGACAATGCAGCATTTTCCCCAACCGCGCGCCACCAAAGCGGCGTGCGAAGTCATGCCGCCTTTGCTGGTCAAAATAGCCTGCGCCTTGTGCATACCGTCCACGTCTTCCGGCGAAGTTTCTTCCCGGACCAAAATCACTTTTTCGCCGCGGCCCGCCCAAGCCACCGCGTCCGCGGAGGTGAACACTGCCCGGCCTTTGGCCGCGCCCGGACCAGCCGGCAAACCTTTGGCGATGGAAGCGTTCGCGACTTCCGCTTTCGGGTCAATCATCGGGAGCAGCAGCTCGACAAGCTGATTCGGTCCCACCCGCATCACCGCGGTGTCCAAATCAATCAATTTTTCTTTGAACATCTCGGTCGCGATCCGCACCGCGGCCACGCCGTTGCGTTTGCCGACCCGGCATTGCAGCATGAACAACTTGCCTTTTTCGATCGTGAATTCAATGTCCTGCATATCCTTATAATGTTTTTCCAAACGCTTGCGTATGCTGTCCAGATCCTTGTAAATCGACGGCATCACCGTAGCCAGCGTCGGAAGATTCTTGCTTTGGTCATTCTTGGAATAATCATTGATCGGACTCGGGGTGCGGATGCCGGCTACCACGTCTTCGCCCTGCGCGTTGATCAAATATTCGCCGTAAAAAAACGCCTCGCCATTGCCCGGGTTACGGCTGAAAGCCACGCCCGTAGCGCTGTCATCGCCCATGTTGCCGAACACCATGGACTGAACCGTAACCGCCGTGCCCCACTCATCCGGGATGCGTTCAATGCGGCGATAATCGACGGCGCGTTTGCCGTTCCAGCTCATAAACACCGCGCCAATCCCGCCCCACAATTGGTCCATCGGGTTTTCCGGAAAAGCCTTGCCCAAAACCTCTTTCACGGTTTTTTTGAATTCCGCCACCAGGTCTTTTAATTCGTCCGCAGTCAATTCGGTGTCCAATTTATAACCGCGGGATTTTTTGACGTGTTCCAATTTTTCGTCCAACACCTTGCGGATGCCTTTGCCGTCTTTGGGTTCAATCCCGGCCGCTTTTTCCATAACCACGTCGGAATACATCATGATGAGCCGTCGATAGGCGTCATAAGCGAAACGCGGATTTTTGGTCTGCGCGATGAGACCCTGCACCGTGATATCATTTAAGCCCACGTTTAAAACCGTATCCATCATGCCCGGCATCGAACGCCGCGCCCCGGAACGCACCGAAACCAAAAGCGGGTTTTTCGCGTCGCCGAATTTTTTGCCCATCAATTTTTCCACTTGCTTAAGCGCAGTCTCGACCTGGACTTTCATTTCTTTCGGATAGGATTTTTTATTTGCGTAATAATAAGTGCAGACTTCCGTCG
>JADFXQ010000030.1:21297-21814 GCA_015233495.1 Candidatus Omnitrophota bacterium
TTTCCCCCGCCGAATGAGTAAACTTACTTCTTAGCCATTTGTTCCTCTCCTTTAATAGTTTCCTACAATTAAACAAACCGTTCCTGAAAATACCGTTGCAAATTTTCTACCGGGATCCGTTCCTGGCGCATGGTGTCGCGTTCCCGGACTGTGACCTGTCGGTCTTCCAACGACTGAACGTCTACGGTCACGCAAAAAAATGTCCCAATTTCATCCTGCCGGCGGTAAAGTTTGCCGATCGCGGCGGTGTCGTCATAAACCGTGACCCATTGTTTCTGCAGGTCAAGCTTGACCTTTTTGGCCAGCGCGACAATACCCTCATTTTTCTTTAGCAGGGGCAAAACCGCGATCTTTACCGGAGCCAACTGTTTGCTCAACCTTAATACCACCCGCGGCCGCCCCTCCACTTCTTCTTCGGCATAAGCGTCAGCGAGGAAGGCCAAAGCTGCCCGGTCCACGCCGCCCGAAGGCTCGACGACATGCGGATAAAATTTTTCATTCGTGATATTGTCTTGAT
>JADFXQ010000031.1:0-520 GCA_015233495.1 Candidatus Omnitrophota bacterium
ATTTTACAGCCTTTTTGAACTGACTGGCGTGCGGCATCGTTTTAGCGGGGAAAGTCCCGAATTTTTTCAGGATCTGATTCGTGATCTTTCATCTGCCGGTATGGCGCGGATTTATTTGAGTCGTTATCGCGGGGTCGTCACCTCCGCGGCGATTGTGATTTTTTATGGACAAACGGCAACGTATCTTTACGGAGGATCATTGCCTTTTTTCCCGCAAGCGATGTCGAGCTATGATCTGCACTGGACTGCCATGCGTGATGCCCGGGCCGCGGGATGCCGTTCCTATGATTTTTACGGGATTGCGCCCGACAATCAGCCATTTCACCCGTACGCGAAATTCACCGAGTTCAAAAAAAAATTCGGCGGACGGCCGGTTAACCATGCCGGAGCGCAGGACATCATATTTTACGAACAATTCGCGGATCTCTGGTTGAAGCAGATGGAAAAGGTCGCCATCAATTAAAAAAAATAAATTGTGCGAGCGCAAAGAATGCGGACGCCGTTTATTTTAGATCCGACA
>JADFXQ010000031.1:530-21151 GCA_015233495.1 Candidatus Omnitrophota bacterium
CTGGAGATATTTCTTTATGAATAAATTTATGCTTGCGGCATTTTTTTTAATTGGTTTGTTGGTCAGCGGGTGCATTCAGTCCAAGGAATCGTTGCGGTTGAAGGAGGATGGGTCCGGCACGGTGAGTGTGGCGCTGGATGTTCCGGCTTCGACGGTGGTGATGATGGATCAGATGATGGGCGCGATGGCGCCGAAAGCCGCGGATCGTCAGGCCGGGGCAAAATCGGTGGCGCAGCAAATTTTCGGCAATCAAGAAGAGATCCTGAAAAAAGCGGCGGCGGCCGGCGCGAAAATTGAATTTTTGCGTTTTGATAAACAAACGACCCCGGAGGGAGGGATCAGCGTCCGTTATGAGTTGACGTTTGACCGGATCGACCGTTTAGAGAACGCGGGCGTGTTTTTAACGAGTTTTGAAGTGAGCCACGCGGCCGATGGTTCGTGGGTTCTGCGGCTAAAGGAAGATGAAGCCAAGAAACGGATTTCGCCCGAACAGATTAAGGAATTGGAAACCCAGCAACAATCGCCGACGGTTTCCGGGCAGGACGCGGCCATGCAACAGACCGTATTCGGGATGTTGAAGGGATTGGACGTTGAATTTTCTGCGGCCATGCCTTTGCCGCTTAAGGAAGCGACCGGGTTTTTTGTGAAGGCGAGCGATCAGGAAGGCAGGGCCAGATTTACGGGAGAATTGTTTCAAGACGCCCAGGCTGTGAAAAAATTGTATGAGAATGAAACGCCGTCGCGGTTAGTCTGGGGGAAAGAACCGGCGGAAGCGGCTCAAACGGCCGAGCCCGCGCCGGCCCAGCCCGCCGGGGAACCGGCAACGGCCGCGAAGCCCATGGTCGATGCGTCTGAAGCCCAACCATCCGAATCCCCATCGCCCGCCATAACCGGTGCGACCGGTCTCACCGCGGTCACCGAACCATCACTCAACACCATGCCATCTGTCGCCGGGACACAAGCTCCCGCCTTATCCCGTTTGCATCTGAAGAATGGCGACATTGTTGAAGGAAAAATTCTCGAACGCGGCGTTGACTTTATCCGGATGAATGTCCTGGGCGTAGAAATGACATATTACAACGACGAAATCGAGCGGGTGGAGTAGGGGCGCCCCCATACGTGTCAAGTTAAGCGGATGTAAAATATCCGTAAATATATAAAATTTCGAATGTTATGCTAAATGTTGTAGGGGCGCCCCTACGGGCGTCCGGACAACGTTATAATAATGTGGCGAGATTTTTGGTCACTTCGGCCGGGTCTTTGCCTTGCCGCTGGGCGTAATCTTGGGCTTGGTCCGGTCCGATTTTTTCTACGGTGAAATATTGGCTTTGCGGATGGGCGAAATAAAAGCCGGAGACTGACGCTGCCGGCCACATGGCGTAGTTTTCCGTGAGTTTGATGCCCGCGGATTTTTCGGCGTTTAATATTTCGAAGATGTCCGCTTTGAGACTGTGGTCGGGGCAGGCCGGATAGCCGGGCGCAGGGCGGATGCCGGTGTATTTGTTGTGAAAGAGTTCCGGCGGCGTTAATTTTTCTTGCGGGGCATAACCCCAGATTTCGCGCCGGACTTTTTCATGCAGATATTCCGCCAGGGCCTCGGCGAGCCGGTCGGCGATTGTCTCGGTCAGCAGGGCCTGAAAATCATTGCCGTCTTTTTTGAATCGGGTTTTTAATTCCTCGGCGTTGATTCCCGCGGTCAGGGCGAACATTCCCAGATAATCTTTGATTCCGGTGTTTTTCGGCGCGATGAAATCGGCGAGCGCGAAATAGGGGCTGTCGCTCATATGCCGGATTTGCTGGCGCAAGGTAGAGATCGTCCGAATGATTTTGGCGCGTTTCTCGTCCGCGTAGATTTCAATGTCGTCACCGACGCTGTTTGCCGGGAATAAACCGATGACCGCGTTGGCCGTTAAGAGACGCTGTTCCATGATCGCGTTTAAAGCGTCTTGCCCATCCTTAAATAATTTTCTCGCCTCAACGCCCATTTGGGGATGGTTCAAAATCTCCGGATATTTATGCCGCAGTTCCCAGGCAATGAAGAAGAACGTCCAGTCGATATAGTCCCGTAAAAGTTTTAAGTCGATATCATGGAAAATTTGGATGCCGGATTTTTGGGGTTTGAAAGGCGGCAGGTTTTTCCAGTTGATCAGGAATTTTTTCTGCCGCGCTTCGGTGAGCGGCGCAAAAATCCGGCTGGCATTGAGTTTTTCATGTTGGTCGCGCAATTGAGCGTATTCGGTTTTGATCCGGCCGGCCAAGGCGCATTGGTTTTCCGGATTGACGAGACTGCGGGACACATTCACAGAGCGCGAGGCGTCCTTGACGTGAATGGTCAGGCCGCGGTAATGCGGCGCGATTTTGACCGCCGTATGCGTGGGCGAGGTGGTGGCGCCGCCGACCATTAAAGGTATTTTTAGGCCTTCGCGTTCGAGTTCTTTGGCAATGTGTTCCATTTCGCCCAAGGACGGAGTAATCAAACCGCTAAGGCCGATGATGTTGGCTTTTTGCTCGATCGCGGTCCGGATGATTTTTTCGCACGGCACCATGACGCCCAGGTCAATGATCTCGAAATTATTGCAGGCCAAAATCACGCCGACAATGTTTTTGCCGATGTCGTGCACATCGCCTTTGACTGTGGCGAGGATGATTCTGCCGAGAGTATTGGACGAGGAGGATTGTTTTCGCGCTTCAATATAAGGCATCAAATAGGAGACGGCTTTTTTCATGACCCGGGCGCTCTTGACGACCTGGGGCAGAAACATCTTGCCGGAGCCGAAGAGGTCTCCGACGACATTCATCCCGTCCATCAGCGGGCCTTCGATGACTTTCACCGGATCGCCGATTTTTTTATGGGCCTGAAGCACGTCGGTTTCAATAAAGTCCGTCAAACCTTTGATCAAGCTGTGCGTCAAACGTTTTTCCACCGGATCAGCGCGCCAGGCCAGGTCTTCGGCGGTTTTTTTCCCTTCTCCGGAAATCGTTTGGCTCAAGGCAATCAGTTTTTCGGTAGCATCGGGTTGGCGGTTTAAAATGACATCTTCGACGAGTTCTTTGAGCTCCGGTTCGATTTCATCATAGACCGTGATCATGCCGGCATTGACAATGCCCATGTCCATGCCGGCGTGGATCGCGTGATATAAAAATACGGAATGCATGGCTTCGCGCACCGCGTTGTTGCCGCGGAAGGAAAATGATACGTTGCTGACTCCGCCGCTGATGAGGCAGAGGGGGAGGGTTTGTTTAATGGTTTCCGCGGCGCGGATATAATCCAAGCTATAATTGTTATGTTCTTCCATGCCGGTCGCGACCGAGAAAATATTGGGGTCGAAAATAATATCCTGCGGCGGGAACCCGATTTGATCGACCAGGATGCGATAGGCGCGGGTACAGATCGCAACCTTGCGTTCATAGGTGTCGGCCTGGCCCTGCTCGTCAAACGCCATGACAACTACGGCGGCTCCATAGCGGCGAATCGCTTGGGCATGTTCGCGGAAAATCGCTTCCCCTTCCTTAAGACTGATGGAATTGACAATGCCTTTGCCTTGTAAACATTTCAGTCCGGCTTCGAGCGTTTTCCAGTCGGAGGAATCGATCATGACCGGGACCTTGCTGATCTCCGGTTCGCTCGCGATATGATTTAAAAATGCGGTCATCGCTTCGACGCTGTTGATCATGGCTTCGTCCATATTGACGTCAATGATTTGCGCGCCGGCCTCGACCTGCTGGCGGGCCACGGACAAGGCGTTTTCATAATCGCCGGCCTTGATCAGGTCCGCGAATTTTTTGGAACCCGCGACGTTGGTGCGCTCGCCGATATTGATGAAATTGGTTTCCGGTTTTTTGATGAGCGGCTCTAATCCGCTCAACATGGACAACGCGGGCCGGGGCTCAACGCGCCGGGGAGCCTGGCCATTCATGGCTTGGGCGATCGCCCGGATATGGTCCGGGGTACTGCCGCAGCAGCCGCCGACAATATTGACCAAGCCTTCGTTCGCCATATCTTTTACGAGCCGGGCCATTTCCTCCGGGGATTGATCATATTGGCCGAACGCATTCGGGAGGCCCGCGTTGGGATAAGCGCTGATAAAGCAGTCCGCAATATTGGAGAGCTCCGCGACGTAAGGCCGCATATCTTTGGCGCCCAATCCGCAATTGAGCCCGACGCACAGTGGTAGGGCGTGAGCCACGGAAATCCAAAAGGCTTCAATGGTCTGTCCGGAAAGAGTGCGGCCGCTTTTGTCCGACACAGTCACGGAAATCATAAGCGGCAAGCGCGTGCCGGTTTGATCAAAATATTTTTGCGCGGCGAAGATCGCGGCCTTGCAATTGAGGGTGTCAAACACCGTTTCGATGAGAAGCAGGTCTGCCCCGCCTTCGGCCAGACCGCGGATTTGCTCGCTGTAAGCCGCGACAAGACTGTCAAAATTCACAGCGCGGAATCCCGGATCATTGACATTGGGCGACATGGAAGCTGTGCGGTTGGTCGGCCCGATGGCGCCGGCTACAAACCGCGGTTTACCGGGATTTTGCCGGGAGAATTCGTCTGCGACTTGTTTGGCCAACCGGGCGGAAGTGAGGTTCAATTCATACACCAGCCCTTCCATATGATAATCTGCCAGGCTGACTGCGTTGGCGTTAAATGTATTGGTCTCAATGATATCCGCGCCGGCTAAAAGATATTCCCGATGAATGGCACGGATCACGTCGGGCCGGGTGATCGACAAGAGATCATTATTCCCTTTAAGGTCGCCGGCATGATTTTTAAACCGTTCGCCGCGGAAATCATTTTCCGTCAAGTGATAGCGCTGGATCATGGTCCCCATAGCGCCGTCAATGATGAGGATGCGTTGGTTTAATAAATCATGGAGAATGGTTTCGTTGTTTTTCATGGAATTATACAAGTTCTTTGAGCAAGGTTAACGCGGGCGCGACGCGGATTTGTTCAGCGGTTTCATAATCTTTCTTTCCCGTGGCATGAATTTGCCAAGCGGCCGCGCCGGGGAATTTATTTTTTAAATAACGCATGGCCTTGCCGATTTCGGCATCCGCCCACTTGCACTCGACCAGAGTGATCGGCAGGTTGTTTTCCGTCACTACAAAATCGACTTCCCTGCCGTCGATATCCCGAAAATAACACAGTTCAACATCGCGTCCCTTGGTGTCTTGTTCATAATGGACCCATTTCAAAAGATGCACGGCCACTAAATTCTCGAAGCGCAGGGCCATATCCGGCACGAGCGTCCAATCGAAATGATAATGTTTTTGCTCTTTTTTCACAGCGCGGATTTTCGCGGATCCAAACGGACTTAACCGGAAAATCGCGTAAAGGCGTTCGAGAATCATGACCCAGTTGGCTAATGTTTTGTGGCTGACTTGAAGGTCTTCCCGCAGACTGTTCAGCGATAAGGGACTGCCGACCAATTCCGGCAGACGCAGCATCAAGAGTTCGAGATTGCCCAAGTCCTGCACCCGTTCGAGGGAAGCGACATCATCGCGCAAAAGCCGCGTGCGATATTCCCGGGACCAGCGTTTCGCTTCCACGCGAGACCCGCCGAGAAACGGTTCCGGGAACCCGCCTAATTCCAGTAAATCTGTGAGCCCTTTTTCTGTCGTCATGGAAAGCTCGGCAACCGACAGAGGATGCAGGCGCAAAAAATGATAACGGCCTTGCAAAGAATCGCCGCCGAAACGGTAGAGATCCAGACGGCCGCTCCCGGTCACGAGAATTTGCCGGTCTTTGCGGTAGAGATCATACAGGCCTTTTAAATAATTGCGCCAGGAACGGTATTTGTGAATTTCATCGAAGACCAACATGGGCACGGCCGGCAATTCTTGCTTGAGGATACGTTCCCGATGTTCTTGGATGTCCCAGTTGAGATAGCCTTTTTTATCGTCGAGCAGACTGAGGGCCAGGGTGGTTTTTCCGACTTGGCGGGGGCCGCCCAAAAAAACCATCTTGTGTTTCAGGTCGTGTTCGATTTGTTGAAAGAGATATCGTTCCATCAAAGCCATGATACACGATTTTTTGATAGCTGTCAAATTTACTCGCGAGTATTTTTGACCGCGGTAGAAAATGCAAGAATCAATATTTCCGTTGCCCAATATTTCTGCCGACTAAAATGCAGTGAACTGCCGAAAAGTCGTGTAAAAAATGCAGTATGGTACAATAATTCGCGCCTGTCACTAATTATTCACGATTTGCCCTTTGTAGGGCAGGCGGAATAATTTGACGCTTTCTTGCAGTGAGTCGAGTTCGGGATCTTTATGGACTAAGGTTGCTTTTTTTTCGATCGCGGTTGCGGCAACGAAAGCGTCGGCCAAGGAAATTTTATGCCCGGCTTTTAGTCGTCCGGCTGACAAAGCGATTCGTTCGTTGGAGTGGATGATCTCAACCGGGAGGGCTGAAAGATGGACGACGATTTCCCGGGCGGCTGCGGTATTCTGCCGTTGGATGGTCACATAATAGACTTCGGTTAATGTGACAAAGGAGAGATAAATTTTGCATTTATTTTTTTGAGCCGCAGACAGAATTTCCTGCACGGTATGACTTCCAGCTTCACCGATCAGATAAGTGATCACGGCAGACGTGTCCAAGACAAAATGGTCGCTTTGATCAGGCACGGGCGCGTTCCTCCCGCCGCATTTTGATCAGGGGCCCCATGAGATCAACGCCTTTAAACTTTCCATGCAGGGTTTTGATCGGGTTATTCGGCACAGGAACAACGCTGATTCCGTTGCCGTCGTCAACCCATTCAATGAGGGTATGCGCCGTCAGGTTGTAGCGTTTGCGGATCGCTGCGGGTATCGCCGTCTGTCCTCTTAGGGAAATCGTGCTGGTCATGTTTTTAGCCTCCATGGAAAGTATACATACAAAATAAACGAAATACAAATTTTTTTTAACAATCAGCGTGTAGTTAGATAGTGATTGCTTTTTTTGTAGGGGCGCCCCCTGCCGCGGCAGGGGGCGCCCCTACGCACCCATCGTGTAACAGCGCAAGACGCGGCCACAAACTCGGGGCACGTCGCATATGGCGCATTCGGGGGAATTGATTATCAAACTGTCCGAGTCGGGTCAGCCGGTTGAACGTTATTATCCTGTGGTCAAAATTGATAGCAAGCCCGAACGTACTTGGGCATTAATTGTTTATGTTTTAAACGGCGATTTGCAGGCTGTTATGGCTGGAAGAATATGATTTGATATCTGATGGGGACGGTATGTTAGAGATAGGGACTTGGAGCCAAGAGAGTCGGCCAATCATTAAGGTTGATAATGGTGTGATTGCCGTAACAGTAGAAGGAAATACATTATTTTATGCCGTTCAACAAAGGGGACCGACCGGGGAAGCGACGATCCGCATTTATCAATTTACCCACGGGGATGATTCGGCGAAGGAAGTCACCGAGGTTTCGGAAGCGATAGGGCAGGAACTTTGGTTTTCGGCCAGGATTGCGGCGTCATCTGCCATTGCAGCTGACAGCGGCGGGAATTGGGATCAAGCCAAAAGACCGGGCAGGCCGGGCAGGGCTTCGGCCATGGGCAGGAGCGTGATGTTATCTTCATAATAGCTGCGGTCGCCGCCGTAGATCAGATAACATTTTGCTGTCGGGTAATCTTTTTGAAATGTTTTTAATCCGCGGAGGTGGGACTCATTGATTCGGGCGGTCCGTTTGATTTCAAAGGCCTTCAGTCCTTTTTCGCCATACGCGATAAAATCCACTTCCGTTTCCGCCGCGGTGCGCCAATAATAAATCCGATAATCGAATTTCAAATAATCATTAACCGCCCGCAATTCCTGCAGGAACAAAGTTTCAAACGCGGCGCCTTCCATTTCTTCCGGCATATCCAACGGACCGGAAGGCCGCACCGTCCGGTACAAGCCCGTATCGAAAAAATAAAATTTGGGATGGCTCGCCATTTTTCGTTTGGCTTTTTTCATGAATACGGGGAGGCGGTTGGCGATCAGCAAATCTTCGAGGATGAAGAAATAATTTTCCACGACCTTGCGTTCCACCGAACATTCCCGTGCGACGGAGGATGTGTTCAAAACCGAGCCTTGCGAAAAACTCGCTGATTCCAAAAACCGGGAAAACGCGCTTAAGTTGCGCGTCAAGCCTTCCTGTTGGATTTCTTCGCGCAAATAAGTTTGCACATAACTTTCGAGATAGGCCTTGGGATCGTTTTCGGTATAAACACAAGGCAGTTGTCCGAATTTCAGTGAATGCGCCAGATCAAAATCTTTGCCTAATTCGACCGCGGTTAAGGGATGAAAAAAAGAGGTCAAGGCGCGGCCGGCCAGTAAATTCACGCCTTTCTGTCGAAGTTTGCGCGCGCTGGAACCGGTTAAAACAAAACGTAGTTTACGATGTTCGATGAGGCGATGAACTTCATTGAGCAGTTGGGGAACGCGTTGAACTTCGTCAATAATGATCCAGTCGTCGAATCCGCGGGGGAGCATTTTCTCGAGACGCTGGGGATTGGCTAAAAGTTCCTGATATGTTTCCGCGGCCAATAGATCAATCAACAAAGCTTTGGGAAAAATCGTTTTGACCCAGGTTGTCTTACCTGTGCCGCGCGGGCCAAATAAGAAGAAACTTTTGCCTTTCGGGGGTTGGAGTAATCTGGAGTACATAACTCCATTTTGCATACAAATTTGGAATTGTCAATTTTTTACTTCTTTAAACGTAATTGCAAACATCAGTTGAATTAAGAGGATCGTGTTGCTAAAATGCCCGCCTGGGTGTGGTTGTTGGGGCGCCCCTTATGGATTGCTGAGGTGATGAAATATATGATTTCTCAAGATGAAAAATGGATGCGTCTGGCGATGGACCGGGCGCGCGACGGGATACGACGCGGGCAGACGCCGTTTGGGGCTTGTATTGTCCGGGGCGGGAAGTTCGTGAGTTGCGAGCATAATGTGGTTTGGCGCACGACGGACATTACCGCGCACGCGGAGATCCACGCGATCCGGGCGGCTTGCAAAACGCTTAAGACGATTGATTTGTCGGGGTGCGTGTTGTATTCGACGTGCGAGCCGTGTCCGATGTGTTTCGCGGCGATCCATTGGGCAAGGATTGATCAAGTAATTTATGGCTCCCGGATCGCGGACGCGCAGCAGGCCGGGTTTAATGAATTGACGGTGTCGAATCGCCAGATGAAACGGCTGGGGAAAAGTCCGGTGAAAATTGTTGGGGATTTTATGCGGGAAGAGGCGGCAGGGTTGTTTGCAAAGTGGATGGCGAAGCAGAGGCATAAGGTTTATTGAGAGAACGGTTCATATATGTCCAATTTGGACAGCAATGAAACAGCTTAAAGGTTTAAAGTTCTAAAGGGGGTGGGGATGCGAAATTATATTTTTTTGGTTGTTTTATTTTTGGGCGGTTGTGTTTCGGTTGCGACGGAGAGTCCGGTCACGCCGCCGGCAGTTACGGGCGCGGAGTTGCGCCAGCCTTTGACGCGGATCAGTGAGACGCGGTTGGGCATGAAGGAGGCAGAGGTGAAAGCGATCATCGGCGAGCAGTTGATCGTCGGATATAAAAAGAATCAAGGCGGCTTGGAGCCGATCACACTGCATCAGCCGCACCGGGTGGAAACCGTCACGGTTTCCGGCGAGGAATATAAAGTTGATTATTACATTACGGCCGTTAAAAAGGCGGATGGCGTGATTTCCGATGATGAATTGACGCCGTTGACGTTTAAATCTGGAGAATTGGTTTCTAAAGAACCGGATTTTGTGTTTCATCTGAAAAGCGGGCAGCTGCCTTAAGGCGGGATCATGAATCATTCTTTGCGGCGGCTTTTATCGTGTTATGATCTGCCCCGCCCGGTGGACTGGACAGCAGTCTTTAAACGACAGGCGCCGTTGGTCGTAGAAATCGGTTTTGGCCTCGGCGAGATTTTGTGCCGTAACGCGTTGGCTAATCCCGGCAGCGATTATGTCGGGATAGAACTGCATTAGGAACGGATTTATAAGGCGCTGGGCCTGATCGAACGGACAGTCAAGACGGATAATATTCGGATAATGAAATTAGACGCCCGGCTGGCGTTTGACCGTTTTTTTGCCGAACGCGCGGTTACCGAAATTTATTCTTTGTTTCCCTGCCCCTGGCCTAAAAAAGCGCACATTAAAAATCGGCTTTTTACCGGCGGTTTTTTCCAACAACTTAACCATTGTTTGCGGGATGACGGCGGGTTACGCGTGGTGACCGATGATCGGCCGTATTTTAATTGGATAGTGGAACAATTGCCGGGTACGGGATTCGCGCTGAAAACGGAAGAAATCAGGACGAGCTTTGATACGAAATTTGAAAAAAAATGGCGGCAGGCGGGACAGGACAAATTTTTTGAAATGCGTTTGCGGAAAGTCGAGCATCAGAGTGTCCGGCCCAAAGAGGAGCGGCTTTTGAAAAACTACAGCGCGAAATATTTTTTTCCGGAAAAATTCCGGTTTATCGACACGGTTGGCGAGGTTTCAGTGTTGTTGAAAGAATTTTTATTCGACCCTATCCATAAAAAAGGGCTGGCTCGTTTTTTAGTCGTCGAGCCTGACCTGACCCAACAGTTCTGGGTGGCAATCACCGAGACGCGGGGCGCGTGGCAGGTTAGCCGGGCAGAGGGCCAGAATATCATCGCAACGCCGGGAGTGGAACAGGCGTTGGAAAAAGTATTTGCCGCAGTTATGGCTACGGAGACGGGGAGTGCCGCCGGATGAAACAGCCGTTTAAATATATTTATGGTTTCGTTGGTTTGTGGATTGTGGCGTCGCTGTTAGGGGCGTCGTCCGTTGAAGCCCGCCGGCATCATCGGCCGCGTTATACCGGCCTGTCGGCCCGCGCGGCTATTCTGGCGGACGCGGACGGCCAGCCGCGCTACTTCGCGAAAAATATTTTCGGCCGGGTTTTGCCGGCGAGTACGACAAAAGTGATGACTGCTTTGCTGGTTTTGGAACGTTTGTCTTTAGACGCGGACGTGGCCGTGAGCGAGCGGGCGACCTCTGTTCAGCCGTCGAAAATCAATCTGCGTCCGGGGGAACATTATAAAGTGAAAGACCTCTTATTCGCGCTTTTGCTCAATTCCGCCAATGACGCGAGTGTCGCTTTGGCGGAAGCGGTGTCCGGAACGGAAGGCGATTTTGTCCGCTTGATGAACGAGCGTTGCCGTCAGCTCGGCGCGGTCAATACGCGCTTCGCGAATTCGCACGGCTTGCCCTCGCCGGCCGGAACGCAATACACTACGGCGTATGATATGTTTTTGATTTTTCGGGAAGCGCTGAAAAAATATCCGTTTGATATCATCATCAAATACCGGTACAAAACGATTTATTCTGCGGAGGGAAGAAAAATTTTATTGCGCAGTCACAATAAAATATTATTTAACGAATGGGAACGGAAGGTTTATGGCAAGACAGGATACACCCGTTCGGCGAAGCAGTGTTTTATCGGAATGGTGCCGAAGGGAGAGAAGATATTGATCATCGGCGTATTCGGGTGTTCCGCCCGCTGGAATGATATAAAATATTTAGTCAGTCGTTATGGCAAAGTTAGTTTATAGGATTCTCATAGAATTTTTTTTTGCTTATGGTATGATGAATAAAATTTTATAAACCCATGGGGGGCATATGGAAAAAAATGTTATTTCGGTGGTCACAGCTTTGTTGGTGGGCTTTCTGGCCGGCGCGTATTTGACGGGGACGCGATGCAAAGGGGATTTATTAAAAGAAATTGTCACCCAGCAAGTTCAGATTTTAAATATCCAGCAAAAAATGGACACACAGTTGGCGGGTTTAATCAATCGGCTGGCGAATCAACCGCTGGGCGGCGCGGATCTGTCCGCCCGCGTGCAACTGCTGGAACAGCGCGTCAATATGCTGGAAGCGAAATTGCTGCAAATCAGCGGTCAAGCTCCGCAACCGCAGGCTCAGGCCCCGCAGCCGCCTCCGGAAGATTTTACTACAGTATATTCTCTGCCAGTTTCGCACACGCAAGTTATCGGCAAGCAAGACGCGCCGGTTACGATTACGGTATTCACGGATTACCAATGCCCGTTTTGCTCCCGGTTTCATAAACCGCTTATGGAAACTTTGAAATTGTATCCGAACGAAATGAATGTGGTCATCAAGAATTTTCCGTTATCTTTTCATCCCAACGCCCGTCCCGCGGCTAAAGCCGCTTTAGCGGCAGCGGAACAAGGAAAATATAAAGAGATGATAGAGCAGCTTTTGGCCAATCAACAGCAATTGAGTGACGCCAAATACACTGAAATCGCCAAACAAATCGGTTTGGATGTCGGGAAATTCCAGCAGGATTTAAAAAATAAAGACGCGCAATTTGAAAAATATTTGCAAGAAGACGCGGCATTAGCAGAAAAATCCGGAGTGCGCGGCACGCCGACGTTTTATTTGAATGGACGCAAAACCCAAGCCCGTGATGTGGCGGGGTTCAAGCAGGAGATTGATCAGGTTTTGAAAGCGAAAGGGATTGTCAAATAAGGCCGCAATCCCGGTTTGCAAATTTTATTTGCTAATTTGTGAAAAAAAGAGTATATTTTTTAGACTTTTTAGCTTCGTAGGTCCGCCGTAAGGGCGGACCAATAGCTCAACTTTTTTCGAGGGGTTCTTATGGGCGGTCGTGTTGGAGGTTTATCCAGTAAATTTTATCGTGAAACCAAAGGCGTCAAAGTCTCCGGTGGACAGGCCGTGAAACAGGGAACAGTGCTCACCCGGGAAGGGCATCGCTGGAAGCCGGGTTTGAATGTGATCGGCGATATGCATCTTACCGCGCGCTGCGACGGCCAAATTTATTTCACGCGCAAGAAAAGCACCTACAATAAAGTTGTGACGTTTATTAACGTGCGTCCTGTAGCTGCAGCTGCGCAAAATTAATTTTCGGGGACAGTTCTCTTTTGTGGAAAAGAGGGAGCTGTCCCTGATTTTTTTAGACAATTCGTGCCGGTCACGAATTATCCTCGTCCTATGTGCGGAATTACCGGATATGTTGGCCATAAAAACGCCGGCCCGATTTTGATCGAAGGGCTGAAGCGGCTTGAATACCGCGGTTATGATTCGAGCGGCGTGGGAGTCATTGACCTGTCTACCGGTCACATCATTGTCCGCAAAACCAAGGGCAAGATCCGCAATCTGGAAGAATTGATCCAACAACAGAATTTGCCGGTTTCGAGAATCGGCATTTCGCACACCCGCTGGGCCACGCACGGCGCGCCCAATCATGTCAACTCGCATCCCCACGCTGATTCCGCGAAAAAATTTCTGGTGGTGCATAACGGGATTATTGAAAATTACGAAGTTCTGCGGGAAGAATTGCAGCACCAGGGCAGTGTTTTTGTTTCGGAGACTGACACGGAAGTTATCCCGCACTTGATCGCGTCGTTGTATCAGGGCGATTTTCTCGACGCGGTGCGGCAAGCTATTGTCCGTTTGCAAGGATCATTTGCGATCGGCGTGCTTTGCGCCGATCATCCCGACACTTTGATCGCGGCGCGGGTCGGGTCGCCTTTGATTATTGGCGTAGGTAAAGAGGAAAATTTTATTGCTTCCGATGTTCCCGCGATTCTTGACCGGACCAAGCGGATTATTTATTTGAACGACGGGGAAATCGCCCGGCTGACTTGCGACAATGTTGAGATTATGAAGTTTAGCGGCGCCGCGGTTCGGCCGAAGATCCATACGGTCAAGTTTAGCGTTGACGCGGTCAAGAAGCAGGGGTTTGCGCATTTCATGCTTAAAGAAATCCACGAACAGCCGGAAGTGCTGGAACGGATTTTGAAATCCTATTTAAAGCAGGAGGAAGTGAATTTTCCGGAATTGAATTTATCCCCGGGCCAGCTCAAAGGTTTTGAGCGGATCGGGATTATCGCCTGCGGCACGGCTTATCACGCTGGTCTCGTCGGAAAATACGCAATCGAACAGTTGGCGGGCATCCCGGTGTTCGTGGACGCGGCCAGTGAGTTCCGTTATCGCGATCCGATCCTTGATGAAAAAACGCTGTTGATCGCGATCAGTCAGTCGGGCGAAACCGCCGACACTTTGGCGGCGGGCCGCGAGGCGCAGGCCCGCGGCGCTAAGGTTATTGCGGTATGCAATGTGGTCGGGTCATCTTTAGTCCGCGAATCCCACGGCGTGATTTACACTCATGCCGGTCCCGAAATCGGCGTGGCTTCCACTAAGGCTTATGTGGCGCAGGTGGCGGTTATGTTTTTATTAGCCTTGAAATTGAGCCGCAATAGCGGCCGGACTGTTCCGGCACAGCGCGAGTCCATTATCGCTCAGTTGCGGCAGGCGCCGGCTGCGTACAAAAAAATCCTCGCCGCCAAAAATCAGATCGCGCAGATTGCCCGGAAGAATTCACATTTCGGATGCTTCTTATTTTTAGGGCGGCACATAAATTATCCTACGGCTTTAGAGGGCGCGCTCAAGCTTAAGGAAATTTCTTACATCCCCGCGGAAGGCTATGCCGCGGGTGAGATGAAACACGGCCCGATCGCGCTTATTGACGAATACCGGGCCGTGGTCTGCGTTGCGCCGCAGTCGGAAATTTATGAAAAAATGATTTCCAATATGCAGGAAATTCGCGCCCGCAAAGGCAAGATCATCGCCGTTGCCACTCAAGGCGACGCGGCGATTAAAAAACACAGCAGTCATGTGATATATATTCCGGCAACCCACAATATTTTGACTCCGCTATTGACGGTATTGCCGTTACAAATGCTGGCCTATTTTATCGCGGTTCAGCTGGGTTGCGATGTGGATCAGCCGCGGAATCTGGCGAAGTCAGTGACAGTGGAATGAAATGAAGACACAAGATACAAGACACAAGACAGGTCGTTTGATTTTTTTCAAAACCATGTTATGTTTGCCTGATTTTCTTTTAAAAAACAGAATATAAATTTACAATACTTGTGTCTTGTCTCCTGTGTCATGCGTCTTAAATATGCTTTATATCGTCTCCACTCCCATCGGCAATTTAAAAGACATCACCCTCCGGGCGATTGAAACGCTTAAGTCCGTTGACCTGATCGCCGCGGAAGACACCCGCCATACCCGCATCTTGCTGCAGGCGTATGATATTTTCACTCCGATGACCAGTTTTTTTGAGCAAAACGAGAAGGCGAAAACGGAAGGATTGATTGAGCAATTACGGCAGGGAAAGAATATCGCCTTGGTCAGCGACGCGGGAACCCCGGGAATTTCCGATCCCGGATACCGCCTGATCCGCGCTGCATCCGAACAAGGGATTCCGCTGACTGTGATTCCCGGGCCCTGCGCCTTGATCGCGGGATTGTGTTTGTCAGGATTGCCGACGGATAAATTTATTTTTGAAGGGTTTTTGCCGGTAAAGTCCGCGGCTCGGCGCAAACGGCTCGCGGCTTTGGCGGGAGAAACGCGCACCGTGATTTTTTATGAATCGCCGCACCGGATCGTTGCCGCGTTGCAAGATATTGGCGACACGCTCAATGATCCGCAGGTAGTCGTGGCCCGCGAACTGACGAAGAAATTCGAAGCAGTGAAAAAAGACCAAGCCTCAAAACTCGCCGCTCATTTTTCCCAAATTCCTCCCAAAGGCGAGTTTATGCTTTTGCTCAATCTCAGTCCCAATGTCTATCTTCCGGAAATTAGTGATGACAATTCGGACTATTTGCCATCAGTTCAACCCGGTTGGGACAAACATCCGGGTAGGGGGAATTGGAATAACAAGTAACCCAGGTTGTAGAGGGATAGTTTACGCCGTTACATCGCGTCCCGCACCCGCCGCCGTTTACATATTGGCAGCATAAAGGATCAGAAAACGTGGTAATGTTTTTTAATGGACAATTGGCTATGCTGGGTTGTTGCGCGGATACGCGTTGATTATGGGCATAAGTGACTCCATTAACCGTCGGGCCGCATCCCAGATCTACAGAGTTGTATTGACAGCAGGCATCGGAATGGACACAAGTGTATTCTTGTCCGCCTATTCCGGCGCATTGTTGATTGTTCGTGTTTACCTTTTGCACACGGATTTCCTCCGGGCCGCAGGGCGCGGCGCCGCACCTAGTACTCACCACTTTTTGACAGCAGAGGTCGGATCGTTCGCAAGTGTAAAGAACCGGGCAGTGAGGTCCTCCGGTCGCCGCGGTGAAATCTACGCTTTTTTTAAGTACGCTTTCTTGGCCGCAAGGCCCTTCTCCGCAAATGGTCCCGGTGGTCGTTTGATAGTGGCAGTAACAATCTTTCCAGCAGTCAACTTTGAGTTGTCCGGGGGGAGCGCTGGAGTCGATACCTTCAACATGAGACATATTGCATCCGGGCACGGTTGCATTGCAAACCCCGTCGCCGCAGCAGGTGAGGTTTCTTAGGACATTGACAATTTCCGTTAAATGTTTGTTGCGGATGCGGGTGGAATTTTCTTGAATCGTCGGGTCTTCATTGAAAACGGGAGCGCAGCGTTGGGGCGCGCTATTTGCGATGTCCGTGATCGCCTGGCGCATTTCTTTCAAATGTGTGGCACGAACCGGCGAATCAGAGGAAACTACCGGATCAGTCCAATGGAATTGGGATAAACCGCATTGCAGTCGTTTTTGGTCAATATCGACGCGGATGTTCATGATATCAGAAGCTTTGATTGACGTGTTTTCTTGTGGGTCCGGCGGTTGATAGGTGTTGGTTGCTTGACTGATACGGATTAACGCTAACGATGAAAAAAGCAAAAACCCAAAAAGAAAAACGATTTTGTTTTTCATGGTAGTCCCTCTCCGTTATGAGTTATGGCGCGTATGTCGCGTAACTATAGTCAACACCACCGACGTTTACAGTTTGTATGCGCAATAACGCGCCGCTAATATACAAATTATGCGCCACGCGTATATCCCCGTTTTGATCGATCGATAGAGCCGTTACATTATTACGTGCTATATTTAACGCGCCAGTGGCCGGATCAGCCGTTAAGGTAAAAAGGATCTGCCCGCCATTGTTGACCAATAGATTAACTTGGCTGGTCCCCGCGCCGGTGTTCGACACCTGAATGGTTTGAGAAACATCCAAAGGCTGAGCTGGATTTTGCACGCCGATTCCCAGGTTGCCCGCAGTGGTCAGCACCATTTGCGGCGCGGCAAAATTATTGTTGGTTGTAAAGTTAAGCGGGTGATTGGTTGTGGTACCGATGGTTGCACCAGCGGCGCCGGTTTGGATTTCGCACGTCGCGTTGGTCGGATCTTCCACCCGAACCGTGCCGTTGACTTGTAAGGGAGTTTGGGGATTATTGGTTCCGATGCCCACATTGGGATAGACGCCGGCGTTGATTTGTTTTGGATATACGATATTGGTTGTTTTGTTTGAAACCCAGGGAGAAACAGTTTCCCAAATCCCGGAAGCGCCAGTGCAATATTCTTGTCCTAATGTCGTGTCGTTATAAACAACGCCAGTCTGGTTTACGTCACAGGTTGGGGCTGCTCCGGTAGGGACAAGCCGTAAATTTTTATATATTCCGAATGGCGCTGGATAATAAGTCGTCAGGGTAATGTCTTGTTGTTGGGCATAGGCAAGAGTAGCGGCTAAGCAAAAACTTGCTGCCATACTCCAGAAACACATATGTTTGTTCATAAGTAGCTGCCTAAGGAAATGATTTGTATTACATATATCTAATTTGGACAGCAATGGATTTGTATATAAACTATTCCTACTTAAAGTTTACTCTATAAATGACTTTCTCACAAATCAATTATATATTTTCATTTTGCCCCTAACTCCGAATTAGAACCGGCATAATAGATTTTCAGGGGAATTTTTTTGTTTTTTGCCTTGGTTACCCCACCGATTTTTCTGTTACAGACTCAATTCGGCTTGATTGGGCGAAAAGCCCTTCTTCGGCTGGAAAAATTCCTGTTTTGGGACACACCTCTATTGCGACCCATTTATTTTTCTTTTCTAACGGCTTATTCCGAAGATAGCTGAACTGTTTCCGCTTTTGATACGAATACTCCGCGCTGTCTTTTCCGCTGTCCAAGTACGTCGCGTCGTTATCGTATGTGAACTCCGTCGCTTCAACTCGCCGTAATGACTCGAGGATCATTTGATCATTTACCCTCCCAAAATGTCCCATGCTCCCAACCAACCAGCTTAATCCCATTTTCCCTGTGACGCTTTCTTCGCTCTTTTTTAACGTGACTTGGGATAATTTTTTTGTTAATCTCATCTTAGCCTCCGGTTTCACCCATTGGGTGATCGTTAAATGAATTCTCTCAAAGACATTTTACGTCGGAGGCCTTCTTTTTGATCCTCTTTTTTGACTTTTCTAATTCGGAGTTAGGGCGCCGGTGAGGCGAGAAACCGCAATTATGTTCGTTTTAAGATCGCAATTTGCGACCTTAAAAATTCCGGCGAAATCCTTAAGACTAACTGTTGCTTCCTGGCATACAAAAACGCCATTGCACCCAATTTGCTTTTTCATTCAAGTTCAATAATTTGACAATAGCTTCTTCTTTTAAATTAGGATACTGTTCTTTCAAGTCATGTTCAGCAAGATCATGTTGATCAATCAACTTTAATGAATGGCTGATTTTTTGCGTGATAAAATAGTCTTCTAATACGTTGTTTTCATATTGGATGTCGCCGATGTATACCAATGAACGATCTGGAATGGACACGTCCGTTTTAAAATAAATATTTGTGTCTTTTTCTCTTAAAAAGGATCGGTCAAGGATATCAATACTGACTAAACTATACATTCCAGACGGCCAGGCAACGCAAAACAGGTTTTCTGAAAATCCGGAGGTTTCTTTAGATTGGCTGTTCTTTCCCATCCCATGAATCAAATATGTTTGCCCGGTGGCTAGATTTTTAAAAACAATTCGGTAACGCGACCATGGATGAGATCGAAATACAATCTTGCCGAATACGATGCTCTTGCCATCTACATCACCCAGCCCTTGATCTGGCAGCACTTGCACCTTTTTGTCTAAAAACCACCTTAAAGCAAGTATGGCGACAATAGGTAAAAAAAGAAACAATCCATATTGCACTTCGGTCATTTCCATAAATCTTTTCCTTTCTATTTAT
This sequence comes from Candidatus Omnitrophota bacterium, assembly GCA_015233495.1. Classification (GTDB taxonomy): domain Bacteria; phylum Omnitrophota; class Gorgyraeia; order Zapsychrales; family Zapsychraceae; genus JADFXQ01. Next base: position 19,577 of record JADFXQ010000031.1, read on the forward strand.
TCTGATTTTGTCTATCACCCGCGCGTAAATAAATCCGCAACCTTTTTCATGACGGTTCAACAAGACATAACTCGTCGAGATCTAACCCCTTTTTAATTTTATCTTGCCATTTTTTAGGAATCGACTGAATCGTTTCATGAATTTGGGAAGAGTAGCCATTCTCATTTAAATATTTCAGCAAATTTATGGCGGTTGTCCGGTCTTTGATGGATTTTTCTTCGTTTTTTCGGCGGTGATGAATGATTAATTTGTGAAGGGCAAAATCCACCGGGTGGGGAAGTTTTAAAGTGAAATTTTCAATTTGTACTACGATCGGGTTGTCCGTTAAGAAATTTAAAAAACGCAGGGCAACGGCGTTCATTTTGAATTGTGGCAATGGAAACGGGTGAGATGTTCCTCGTCCCATTTCCGGGACAAGAAACTCTAAAATTAAATCCGGATGATTTAATTTGATATATCCTTCTGATCCATGAAAGGTCACGGCGAATCCCAAATTCTTAAGCAATTCGGGAATGTCGACGCTTTTTTTGATATGACGTGGCTTATCGATTAAAAAATCCAAATCGCGCGTTCGCAGTGTGTAATTACTCAAATATCGAGTATCCTGAAAATATTTTTCGTAGAAAAACAGGCTCCAACTCCCAATAACCATGACGTCTTTTAAGATGTCTTCTTCATGAAAGCGTCGAAATACTTCCAGGCATAAATCATACTGGTTCTTTTCCACGCAACGCCCCCCTTAAGAATTTTATTTGCTTTTTGAGCTTGGAAAGCAAATTACGATATTTTGCCCTTAATCGTTTGGATTCGGCATAATGTTTTATTTCTTCCGAGGATGCTTTCCCTTTATATATAAACTTGACCCGGCCTTCAATTCGCTGAGCGATATAATAATAAGCCTTGCCGTTGCGATCTTTTTTTGCCAATGATCCTGCGGGTAATTGTTTTAATAATTTTAAGTATTCGTTTTGCATACGCGAAGAATTTTCCAACTCTTCGGCTAAAACGCTTTTAATCACGCCCCTCATGAATGGCCCCTTTTTTGCCTAACAACATTACTTAAAAAATATATTGTTAGGCAATTTTTGTCAAGACATTTTTTGCCTAACAATATTATGAACATGATTGCTTGTTAGGCAAAAATCGAGGCAGATCAACCATCATAAACCGAGCAACTACTTTTTAGACAGATTTTTAAAGGCAAAAAATGTGTTAAAAACGTGCTATACAGAAAGGCAAAATATGATAATAGGTATCATTCTGTAACAATGGGATTTTTGAATAACTCGTCGGCAGTAAACCTATTTGCATCAATGACGAGATTATGATTTGTGGGATTTAGTCTCCGTAGACAGATGCTCTATCCAATTGCGCTACGGGCGCGAAAATGTTTTCATTATTATACACAGAAGAATACCATTTTCCTAAATTTTCTTGCGGTGTCAATACCCCTAACTCCGAATTAGAACCGGCATAATAGATTTTCAGGGGAATTTTTTTGTTTTTTGCCTTGGTTACCCCACCGATTTTTCTGTTACAGACTCAATTCGGCTTGATTGGGCGAAAAGCCCTTCT
>JADFXQ010000032.1 GCA_015233495.1 Candidatus Omnitrophota bacterium
TCAAGGTTTCGTTTATGAAGGGAATGAGGTATATATTCTAAAGCCATCGGATCAAGATGGTCGAGAAGATAGGCCGGAAAAAATGCTTTTATCTGATGCGGTTGACACTCTTGTGAAAGATTTTATAAAGCCTCCAAAAAGAGTAGTAGATCCCAATACAAATGCCCGTTGGCCGCAGGGATTAAAAGCCGGCCGGATCCTTACGGATTCAGATTATCAACGATTGGGATCGTTTCAGGAAGAATTTTTGACCGAGCCGTCTTTCGCGGCAATATCTCTAAAAACTTATAACCGATTTACCTTTTCGGTTGACTATGATATTGTCACGGTCTATGTTGAGTTAAAAAGCGGTGAGCCATTCGAAATCGTACTTGATAAGGACAAAACCAAGGCGAGGCAAATTTTATTTGATCCGGCTTTTCAAGCGGCGATAAACTCAACAGAATTTCAGGAATATGAGCGCAGTAAACCATATCTGATTCCGTTATTGCTTGCTGATATTATTAAAAAAATCGCTTGGGAAATCGATGCCGCGGATACGGCAAAGAAGCGCGCGATCAAGGTCGCGAAAGAGATCGTAGAGTCAAGACAAACTGTCCAACCGGGTCGGGTGGGTAGATGGATATTAGCGGGAAGTGAAACGAAACAAATCGCTAGGGGAAATGGTATTGCGGAGTTCATTCAACGCCGAGATGCGAAGCGCTATTATAATGAGGATAAGATTACTTCTTTGGCGGTTCCGGAGGATTATATAGATACTCCCAAAGGACAATTTTTGAACCTTGTAGATGACTTGAACAGACAAAAATTATTTTTTGATTTGGAGGACAATGATCGGGCTCGTCTTTTCCAGGTTGAAATTCATCAGCCGTGGACTCGCAGCAATCCTCTTCGGAGAGAAACATTGTATATCTTGACCTTTGACGATCAACCGCCAGCCAGTTCGCCGGCGGTGAGTCAGGAGTTTCAGCCGGATAAAGCCCATAAGGGAATTGTGGCCAGCAGTCCGGCCGAATTGTCCGAGGAAGATGTCAGGGTGTTAAGTGATGACGGTTATATGATGATCTTCATTGGGAAGTTTTTTATTAAATTCAATATAGCTGAGGCGCGAACAAACGTACATGAAATGATGCGTGTTGCAAAAGAGTTAGAGGGGATAAGTGGATTAGTCACGGCATTCAAAGAGGACACTCATCTCGATGACAATACCGGACGTTTGGTAACTACGTATTCCTTAGAGATTTATACCGGGCCGGAAAACACGCAACCGGTGGTTTTTTCATTGACGGACACAGTGGATCTTCGTTTGTTGGAGAAGACGATTGAATACGCGATGATGAGAGCCGCGATAAGGACACGAATCGCGAATTCTGCGTTAGGGGGGGATGAGGCTGTTGAATTCGCTTCCGAATTTTACTCGTATCTGAAGGACCAACTCAAGGGACCGGCTTTAAATCGTTTTTCCGCCGGGGTATTGTCAGACGCGGCCCGATACTACGCGGATTTCCAGCGGGATTCCAAAACTGAGGGCTCAGATTTTGTCAGAAATTTCCTTAATTTTATCTGCCCCGCCTTGAATATCGCAATCTCCGGAAGTGACATTACAGTCGAATTAAACGGGAATCGAGTTTTGTTGAAAGATGTCATTGAGGAAATAGCTAAAAAAATCATTGAGCATAAAATGCCGACAGTATCCGAAAGGATGAACTCGCAACCCGCGGCCTCGCCAGTAACAAAATTATCGCCGGGGAATCAGTCGTCAACTCCCGCTTCGGTGGCGCGGTATGATACTGAAGTTATTCATTTGTCGGGTGTTTTTTCTCCAGGTATAGCATTGAAGTATTATCAGGGAGGGAAAAGTTACCAGGCGCAAATGAAGCCTATTCAAGGCCATGATGCTGATACAGGAACAGCATTTCGTTTTTTCCCGGATGGCTCGGTTAGAATGACCAATGCCTATATGACCAATTTAGAGGATACAAGAGATCAGAGTTTGGGTGATATCGTCGATATATCCGAGTATTTTTTGAATCTGGCGGATCAGCCCTTCTTGACGGTTGTTCAACGAAATGGCCTAAGACATACCGTTCGAATAACACCAGCGACACAGGTAGTGTTTGAACCCGGGAATATTAAGTTGAAAAATGGGTACGACGCAGGGGGAAATAAATACGATATTGAACAAGTCGATACGTTGACCAGAACCAGCTCCCCGGTCGGCGGCGTGGCTTGGAAAGGCGTGGATCGAGGGTTGGAGGTGTCGCGGGATTTCGTGGCGGGCGCTAAGGTGTCCTCGCCGGTGATTCAGTTTGATCCGGCGATGATCAGGCAGTTTCAAAACGGGAATTTTACCGGCGCGAGTCCGGTGATTTTGCAGATCGTGCCGATCGCGAATCCGATCTTGCTTTTGGGATTTGAGAGAGATCCGGCGGATCTGCGAAAGGAAAAAGTGTAGGGGCGACCCTCGTGGGCGCCCGTTGTTCTGGCGCGACCGTTTAACGGGCGCCCACGAGGGGCGCCCCTACAGTTGCCTGTTAACCTTTCGCGGATTTGCGACGGTCGACCGGGCATTGTCAATGGACGTTTTGTTTAACAATGCGATAAAAGGGGGCGGGCGGTTTTTTTTCTGCAAGAAAAAAGCCGCCTGCCCCCTTTTTTGTGGTATTTTAGAAAAATGTTTCTGCCTTTAAAAAATGCAGCTATGGAGAAATTGCCGACGCCGCGCGGGGAGATTGCCTATGTTCTGACCCGTTCCCGGGGACGGCGGCGGATATCGATTACGGTCACGCATGACGGCCGGGTGCAGGTGTCCGCGCCTTTTTCTACCGCGGAAAAAGATATTCAGAATTTTTTGGTTCAAAAGACGCGTTGGATCGAAAAGTATGTGGCCCGCGGCCGGGAGCAAAAAAAAATTGCCGACGAGCAAAAATTCAAGGACGGCGGAGAGTTCCTGTTTCAGGGCCAATTTTACCCTTTAAAGATTGTCCCTGCGGAAAACAGCCGCATTCGAAAGATTGACTTCAACGGCGAAAAATGGACCGTGGAAGTCCCAACGGCCTTGGCGGGCGCGGGCCGGGAAGCGTTTATTCATGACCGGTTGATTGAGTGGTATCGCCGCCAGGCGGAGGAAATATTAGGCGGCATTGTATTTCAGTATAGCCGCGTCTTAAACGTCAAACCGGAAAAGATCACGGTGCGCACTCAAAAGCGGTTGTGGGGTAGTTGTAATTTTCAGAAAAAAGCGATCAATCTGAATTGGAAAATCATTTTAACGCCGCCGGAAGTCCGGGATTATGTGGTCATCCATGAATTGTGTCATTTGATTCATCACAATCATTCCGCCGTGTTTTGGAATAAAGTCGCGGAATTTGTGCCGAATTTTAAAGCGCGGCGAAAGTGGTTGAAAGATAATCATGGGTATTTGACGCTGGAAAATCCGGGGATTGCCGGAAATTAATTGGATATCGTTTTCGCGGCAGGAAATTTTCCGGCATTCGCCGGATTTGAGGAGGTTTGTGTGATAATCGATGTCAAGGTCATTCCGGGCAGCCGCAAAAATGCCTTTGTAGAAGAAGCGGGAATGTATAAAATTCATTTAACCGCGCCAGCGGTTGACGGCAAGGCGAATGCTGCCTTGATCGCTTTTGTAGCGGAGCATTGGGCCGCGCGGAAAAGTCACATTAAAATTATAAAAGGATTGAAATCTCGGTTTAAAACGATTATGATATCAGATTAAAAATCAGAGTAAACGAGGTGCATGATGCTGGAAGAGAAAATCAAAACCGATTATGTTACGGCGCTCAAGGCGAAAGAGACTCTAAAATCGTCGGCGTTAAGCTTTCTGCGTTCGCAACTCAAATACGTGATGATTGAAAAACGGGTGGAAAAATTGGAAGATCCGGATGTAATCACGGTGATCAAAAAACAAATTAAGCAAAGACAAGAATCGATCGAACAATTCAAACAGGGCGGCCGCCAGGATTTGGCAGACAAAGAACAAGGCGAGCTTCAGGTTTTGAAAAGCTATTTACCTGAAGAGCTTTCGGTAGAACGAGTGCAGGCTTTAGTCGCGGAAGCGATCCGGGAAACCGGCGCGGTCACGATGAAAGATATGGGCGCTTTAATGAAGATCATTGCCGCGAAAACCGGCGGCCGGGCGGATAATAAAATGATCAGTGAGTTGGTAAAACAGAGCCTATCGGGAGGCAAGGTTTGATGAAGCTTGCATGGACCCAAAGATTTATTTTAGGTCTGGCGGTTTGCGTTGCGGCGCTGAGCGCTCTCTATGGTTCTTTACGGGATAAAAACGTGATCCCGATCATGATGTATCATCATGTTCAACCTTTGGGACACCATGAAGCGAATTGGGTAAACCCGGAAAATTTTGAGAAGCAAATGGCGTTCATTCAGCGGGAAGGATATCAAGTCCTTACTTTATCCGACATGGTGGCGCGGATAACCTCCGGAAAACCTTTGCCGCGCCGGGTTGTGGTGATTACTTTGGATGACGGGTATGAAGATAATTATACTAATGCTTATCCGGTGCTGCGGAAATACGGGTTTCCCGCGGTGATTTTTGTGCCGTCGAGGTTTGTGGATCAGCCGGGATATTTGACGGCGCCGCAATTGCGCGCGATGACCCAATCGGGGTTGATTGAAATCGGCAGTCACACTTTAACGCATCAATTTTTGCCGTCAATTTCTCCGCAACAACAGTGGGAGCAGATCAGCCGCAGCCGTCAGGAATTGAGCCGTTTATTAGGGAAAGACGTCCGATTTTTTTGTTATCCGATCGGCGGTTATTCGGAAGAGATCGTGGAGCTGGTGAAAAAGGCGGGATACGCCGCGGCGTTCACGACGAACCGGGGGAAGGACCGCTTCAATCGCAATATTTATGAATTACAAAGGATCCGGTTTAACAATCATGACTCCAGTTTTTCGATGTGGATAAAACTGGGCGGCTATTACAATTTATTACGCAAAACGAAAAATCCCAATTAGGAGACCAAAGCAAACCCGGGTTTTGCTGCGGTTATTTTATGCCCGTTAACGTAAAATATCAGCTTGACGACCAAGGCCGTTTTGTTATTGAGGATTATAACCGCAGCAAGTGTTTCAGCAATTTTTTTCCCGGCATTGCCGGCATTTGGGGCATCCCGATGTGGGCGTTTTACGTGAACCGCGGCCAGGCGATCGCCAGCTTTGGCATTGAGTCGAAAGACAAGGCCATTCTCGAATTTCAGCCGGCCAACCGGGCGTATCGGCAAACTTCTCTTCAGGGATTTCGGACTTTCTTAAAAATTAAAGACGGCGATAAAAATTATTATTGGGAACCTTTTCAAAACGGTTTAAAAGGCACCGAATTTCAGCGGCAGCAAACCATGCTGATTTCGCCGCATGATTTGACCTTGCGGGAAGTGAACGTTGATTTGGGGATCACGGTGGAGGTAAATTATTTCACTATACCCGAAGAATCCTATTCCGGATTGGTCCGGCAAGTGGTGTTGCGCAATCACAGCAAAAAAAATTATGAAATCGAAATAGTGGATGGTTTGCCGGTGATTGTGCCGTATGGTTTGTCGGATTGGTTAGGCAAACATTTATCGCGCACCCTGGAAGCGTGGACCAAGGTGACAAACGTGGATCAAGGCGCGCCCTATTACCGATTGGCCGTCGAGGTTTCGGACACTTCCGTGGTTAAACATATTGAAGAAGGTAATTTCTTTTTTAGTTTTGACGCGGCGGACGGAAAGCTGTTGACCCCGGTCGTGGAGTCGGCATTGGTGTTTGGTGCGATCTGCGATTTTTCACTGCCAAGCGAGTTTTTGGAAAAAGGGATTGACCCAGAGCATAAACAGCATACCGCCAATCGAACTCCTTCGGCCATGGCCTATGGCCGCTGGAAACTTCCCGCGGCAGGATCGCGGACTTTATTTTCTATATATGGCAACGGGGCCCAGGAATCCGCGGTGAATCAAGTCGCGAAGCAAGTCCGGCAGAAAAATTTTATCTCTGAAAAATCCGGCCGCAACGCCGCCTTGATCGCCGGCATCCGGGATTACGCTTTGACGCATAGCGCGTCGCGGGAGTTTAATCTCTACGCGGGATGCACGTTTTTGGATAATATTATGCGCGGCGGTTTGCCGATTTCGGTTAAAACCAATGAGGGGAATGTCTCGTTTAATGTTTTTAGCCGCAAGCACGGCGACCTGGAGCGGGATTATAATTTTTTTACGGTTGCCCCGACATATTATTCCCAGGGCAACGGGAATTATCGCGACGTAAATCAAAACCGGCGGCAAGATGTTTGGTTTAATACCGACTGCCAGGACAGTCATTTAGTCAATTTTTTGAATTTGGTTCAGGCCGACGGCTACAATCCGCTGGTGGTCAAGGGGACCGCGTTCGTCTGCGGCGAACCCACGCAAGTGAAAGATTTGTTAAACGCGACGGTCGCGGCTGCGGACCAAGCGCGGGTGCAAACATTTTTAGAAAACGCTTTTACCCCCGGCGGACTGTATCAGTTTCTCGATAAAAACCAGATTCAACTCCAGGTCAATGCCAAAGAATTTTTCAGCCGGGTCATCGCCATAGGGTCGAAACAAGAATCCGCTGATCACGGGGAAGGGTTTTGGGTTGATCATTGGGCGTATAATCTGGATTTGATTGAAAGCTATTTAAGCCTTTATCCGGAAAATCTGCAGTCTTTGGTTTTTGAACGCAAACCGTTTTCTTTTTATCATAACACGCATTATGTTTTACCGCGCGATCAGCGTTATGTGCTTACTGAACGCGGGGTGCGCCAGTATTCCTCAGTGTGCAACGGCGCGAAAGAGATCAAACCGCAAGGACCCGACTTTCGGTTGCGCGTCAAGAACGGACATGGCCCGGCTTATCAAACGCATCTTTTTGCTAAATTGCTGTGTTTGATCGCCAACAAAATCGCCTCGCTTGATCCGGACGGGATCGGCGTGGAAATGGAGGCGGATAAACCCAGCTGGTATGACGCCTTAAACGGTTTGCCGGGATTGCTCGGTTCATCGATTTGTGAAACGATCGAAATCAAACGGTTTGCCTTGTTTTGTTTGCAGGCTTTGCGGCAAACGGCGTTCACGGATTCGCAAAAAATTTCTCTGTTTGAAGAATTGGCCGCGTTTATTTTCGGCCTTAACCATTTGTTGGCTTGGGAAAATGATCCGTTGACCTATTGGTCTAAATCCAATGACATCAAAGAACAATATCGTTTGCGGGTCCGCGAAGGCATCAGCGGCATTGAAACCGAGCTTACCGTAGGCGAGATTCAGAATTTTTTAAAAGGCGTAATCGATCGCGTTGACAAAGCTTTAGCCGCGGCGAAAACTTCGGCGGGATTTTTGCCGACTTATTTTTATTATGAGGTAACCGAGCATCAGGTTTTGGAGAACGGCGGTTCCGGGAAGCAGCCGTTTGTCCGTCCGGTAAAATTCCTACGCCGGGAACTGCCATTATTTTTAGAAGGATATGTGCACGCTTTGCGCGTTGAGCCGGATCCGGAGCGGGCAAAAGCGCTTTATACACAGATCCGTCAGAGCCCGCTTTTTGATGAAAAATTGAAAATGTATAAAGTCAACGCCGACATTTCGAGTCAATCCGAGGATATCGGCCGCGCCCGGGTATTTCCGCGCGGCTGGTTGGAAAACGAATCAATTTGGCTGCATATGGAATATAAATTGATGCTGGAGCTGTTGCGCGGCGGGCTGGTGGAAGAATTTTACGCGAATTTTAAAAATGTGTTTATCCCGTTTTTGGACGCCCGGCGTTATGGCCGCAGCATTTTGGAAAACTCTTCGTTCTTGGTGAGCAGCGCGCATTCGGATGAACGTTTGCATGGCCAAGGATTTGTGGCGCGGCTTTCCGGCAGCACCGCGGAATTTTTGCATATTTGGCTGTTGATGAATTTAGGCCGAAAACCTTTCGCGCTGGATGAAAAAAAGCGGCTGACTTTGCGGTTTAAACCGTTGTTACTCGCCGAGATGTTTGCGATAGATAAAGCAAACCTGATGATTACGGATTTAGAAGGCAAGTCGCGAAATGTCGAGTTGCCTAAAAATACTTACGCGTTTAATCTGTTTGGCAGCACGTTGGTTGTGTATCACAATCCGCTTCGCAAAAACACTTTCGGTGCCAACGCGGCTGAAGTTAAAGAAATTGTTTTAACTTACGCGGACCGACGCCAGGAAACCATTACCGCTGCGTTTTTGACCGCCTCCCACGCCGTCGATGTCCGCGATCACAAGATCAGGCGCATTGATGTTACATTAAAATAAATGGCTTTTTACTCATTTAAAATTATCCTTGATTATAATTTTATAACTCAAAAGTTAAGGAGATCGGACTATGGCATTCGATATCGCCGCCATCAATGAGAAAGTGCGTAAAGAAAGCGGGTTTGTGGAAGCCTTGACTTTAGAAACGCAGAAAGTCATGGTCGGGCAAAAGAATTTAGTCGAGCGATTAGTTTTGGCCTTGTTAGCGAACGGGCACGTGCTTTTAGAGGGGGTGCCGGGATTGGCAAAAACCACGGCGGTAAAAACTCTGGCCGCGGCAATCCGCACAAAATTTCAGCGTATTCAGTTTACGCCGGATATGCTTCCCGCGGATTTGATCGGGACTTTGATTTATGACCAGAAAACCGGGACGTTTAACGTCAAGCGCGGTCCAGTTTTCGCGAATCTGATTTTAGCGGATGAAATCAACCGCGCGCCGGCCAAGGTGCAAAGCGCCTTGCTGGAAGCGATGCAGGAGCGCCAGGTGACGATCGGCGGTGAAACAATGTTTTTGCCGGAACCGTTTTTGGTTTTAGCCACGCAGAATCCGATTGAACAAGAAGGGACGTATCCTTTGCCGGAAGCGCAAGTTGACCGTTTTATGCTGAAGGTAAAAATTGATTATCCTAATAAAGAGGAGGAATTGCAGATCTTGCGGCGCATGGCGAAAACCAAAGCGGAGGTTGGTATTCAGCCGGTGATCAGTCCGGAGGATATTTTGCGGGCGCGGGCGGTGGTAGATGAGATTTATATGGATGAAAAAATCGAGAAATATATTGTCGATATTGTCGAAGCCACCCGTCATCCGGAGCGTTTTGGTATGAAAGACCTGGCGGCTTTGATTCATTATGGTGCTTCGCCGCGCGCTACGATCAATCTGGCTTTGGCTGCCCGGGCGAGCGCGTTTATGCAAAGCCGGGGTTATGTGACTCCGCAGGATGTTAAATCTTTGGCTATGGATGTTTTACGGCATCGGGTGATTGTGACTTATGAGGCGGAGGCGGAGGAAAAGACATCTGAGGATGTGGTGAGGAAGATTTTGGAAGAAGTGCCGGTGCCGTAACACATGACGATTGCAATATTTCGATGCGTCTCGTCAGGTTGAAGGCGCGCGGGCTGTTGAGGAAATGGTTTTAGCTCAACTCTCCGCCCTTTCCCTGAATAAAAGAAGAAGGAAAGGGCTGCGCGACTTCGCAAAAACCATTTCCTCAACAGCTTTTGGCGCGCGGATTTGCAGTCGATGTCATGTCAAGGAATGGCCGGCGGTGTGAATGGATATTTGCAGGAATGGATCTTTTGTAGTTGGGGCGCCCCTACGCTACTTGCTAAATATTTACGATCAATTTTAGGGAGATTTACGGTGATTCCTAAAGATTTATTCGCGCAGGTTCGGCAGATTGAAATATCTACTTCCCGTTTGGTTACGGATGTTTTCGCCGGCCAGTACCATAGTATTTTTAAGGGACAGGGGATTGAGTTTGATGAGGTTCGGGAGTATCAACCCGGAGATGATGTGCGTTCGATTGACTGGAATGTTACGGCGCGCACCGGACGGCCGCATATCAAGAAATTTGTCGAGGAACGCGAGTTGACGGTGATGCTTTTGGTGGATGCGTCCCGGTCCGGACATTTCGCCTCTGCGGGAAAGTTGATGAACCGGGTGGCCGCGGAAGTGGCTTCGGTTTTGTCTTTGTCGGCGATCGGGAATAATGACCGGGTGGGCATGATTGTTTTTACGGACCGGATTGAAAAGTTTATTCCGCCGCGCAAAGGCCGGCAGCATGTCTTGCGCGTAATCCGGGAAATTTTATATTTTGAGCCGCAAGGCCAGAAAACCGATCTGATCGCGGCGGTGGAATATTTGCAGCGGGTTTCTGCCCGGCGGGCTATCGCTTTTTTGATTTCGGATTTTATTTACCCGGCCGAGCAGGAGCAAAGGCTGCGCCGGATATTGAGCGTAGCGAATAAACGCCATGACCTGATCGCGATCACCATGAATGACGCCCGGCAGTGCCGCTTGCCGGATGCCGGCATTGTGGCTTTGACGGACGCGGAAACCGGGGAATTGGTTTATGTGGACAGTTCCGACTCGGCTGTCCGCCGCCAGTATGAGGATTTAAGCCGGGTCCGCGAAGAGCAAAGAAAAGAATTGTTTTTGAACTGCGGCATGGACTGCGTGGATGTTTTTACGGAGCAGCCCTTTGCCGACGCTTTAACGCGTTTCTTTCGTAAACGTCAAAAACGCCGCGGGTGAAAAATGATTTTAAACGCGTTTTTATTTTTTAGTTTTTTGGGGTTATTGTCCGGCCTGGCGCGGGCCGCGGATGAAATCCGCGATGTTCAGCCTCCGGTGGATCTGCCTTCGTACGAATGGATCATTGTGGCGGTTTTGCTGGTCCTGGCGGTGGTTGCCTGGCTTTTATTTCATTGGTGGAAACAGCCGAAATCCCGCGCGGCTGCTTTTGCTGAGGCGCGGCTCACTGATTGGGAAAAGGCTTTTGCCCGTTTAAAGGAATTGCGAGCCGCGGATTTATTGGCGCGGGGCGATGTTAACGGATTTTATTTTCAGTTATCCGGTATTTTGCGGGTATACATCGAGGAAAGGTTCGCGATCCGCGCGCCGGAAATGACCACGGAAGAATTTTTAATTTCTTTGAAAGACGCCCCGCAATTGTCCGGACTGCAAAAGAACACTCTAAAAGAATTTTTAATATCCTGCGATATGATTAAATTCGCCCGTTACGCGCCGCCGCCAGAGGCGGCGGATAAGGCGTTTGAATTGGTCTGGCGGTTTGTTGAGGAGACACGATTATCGTCGGCCGCTTTGTCCTCCGGCGAGAGTGACAATTAGGCAATCTATGGATTCGATTATTTTTAAAACCCCATTGGTTTTGCTGCTGATTCCTTTTCTACTGGGCTTTGCCATTTATCGGCAACGGCGCCAGCGGACCGTTTCCGTCCGTTTTCCCACGGTTTTGCCCGCGCAAAAATTAGCCCCTACTTGGCGTTTACGCAGCCGTAATCTGCCGGATATTTTGCGGCTGATGGTATTGACTTTATTGCTGACTGCTTTGGCCGGACCGCGCTCGGTTTTGGAAAAAACTTTTCATAAAGGCGAGGGGATTGATATTGTCGTGACCGTAGATGATTCCGGCAGTATGGCAGGCGAGGATTTTATTGAAAACGGCCAAAGGATTAACCGGTTGGCAATTGTCAAAAAAGTGGTGAAGGAATTTGTCGACGGCCGTACGGAAGACCGTTTGGGTCTGGTGGTTTTTTCCGCGGTCGCTTACTCTGTATGTCCGCTAACCACGGATCATCAGTGGCTCAAGGCGAATTTGGACCGGATTGAATTGGGTCAGATCCAGGACGGCACTGCGATTGGTTCGGCGATCATGTCCGCGGTCGCCCGATTGGAAAAAAGCCGGGCCAAGAGCAAGGTGATTATTTTATTGACGGATGGCATGAACAATGCCGGAGAGATTGCCCCGCTGACCGCGGCAAAAGCGGCGCGCGCTTTGGGAATAAAAATTTACGCGATCGGCGCGGGCACCAATGGTTTGGTGCCTTTTCCGGCCGTGGATTTTTTTGGCCGCAAAGTTTATCAGCAGGTTCAGATCAATGTGGATGAGCAGACTTTAAGTCAAATCGCTGAGGAGACCGGCGCGAAATTTTTCCGGGCAACGGACACCGAATCGCTGCGAAAAATCTATCACGAAATCGACCTATTGGAAAAAACCGAAATTGAACAAGTCGGATACCGGAATTATAAGGAGCTCTTTGTATATTTGTTAGCAGCCGCGTTGTGTTTATTGACCGCGGAGATTATTTTAGCAAGAACACTTTATTTGCAAATTCCTTGAGGCTGGATTTTTAAGCATCGGGCTTTAAGCCTTTAACCTTGAGCCATAAATATGCGCTTTGCTGAACCGCAAATTTTAAATTTTTTGTTTTTCTTAATTCCCTTGGTTTATTTTTTGTTTTGGGCGCGGCAGCGGCGCGCCAAACGTCTTAGCCAATTTGTGGATACGCCGCTTTGGCCGGCGGTCGCGCCTTTGGCCGCCAAAAGGAAAGAAGGCCGGCGGGCGATTTGGATTCTTTCGGTTTACGCTTTAGGCGTGATCGCTTGGGCTCGGCCGCAATGGGGTTTTGAGTGGCAGGAAGTGAAACGGGAAGGCGTGGATATTCTTTTGGCTGTCGATGTTTCGAAAAGCATGTTGACTGCGGACGTGCGGCCGAATCGTTTGGAACGGACTAAATTAGCCATCCGCGATGTTTTAAAAAAATTACATGGCGACCGGGTGGGTTTGATCGCTTTTGCCGGCGACGCTTTTCTGGTTTGTCCTTTGACCGCGGATTACAGCGGTTTTTTGTTGAATTTAGATGATTTGAGTCCTGATTCCGTGCCGCGCGGCGGCACGGATATCAGCGCCGCGATTCAGGAAGCGGTTCGGGTGGAGTCCAAGACGCAGAGTAAATACAAGGTCCTGGTTATCGCGACGGACGGCGATGATTTGGAAGGCGACGCCTTGGCCGCGGCGCGTAAGGCTAAGGAAAAAGGGATTGCGATTTACTGTGTTGGCATCGGCACTGCCGAAGGTGATTTGATTCAGGTGACGGATGATCAGGGCGCAAAAAGTTTTTTGAAAGATGGGAACGAAAATTTTATCAAGTCGCGCTTGAATGAAAATTTATTGCAAAAAATCGCTTTGGAAACCGGGGGCGTTTACGCGCGCATGGGCGGGGCGCAATCCGGAATCGAACAAATTTATGATCAATATTTATCGAAACAGGAAAAGACGGAATCAGATCAGCGGATGGAAAAAATTTATTTTGAGCGGTTTCAGATTCCGTTGTTGCTGGCGTTTGCCTTGTTAATTGGGGAGTCGTTGATCTAGAGTTAATGCAAATTCGTTATGGACATCGCGCCAGAAGGCAGGCGCGCGGGCGCTTATCCGTATGTTGGGAGGATAATTGTGAAGCGTAGAATTTTTGAGTTAATGGAGATTTGTTTTCTTTTGGGATTGTTTTTAACGGCGTCCGCTGCTGCCGATGTCGGCGGGGACGTGAACCGGGCGAACCGGGTTTATCGCAAAGGTGATTATGCCGCGGCAGTCAAGCGCTATGAGAAAGCCGCGGCTGCCAAGCCGCAGTCCCAGCCGATTTTTTTTGATCTGGGAACAGCATTATATAAAAAGGGAGAATATGACAATGCGGTTCAAAATTTAAGGCAAGCTCTTTTAACTGAAGACAACAAACTTAAAGAAAAGACACAGTATAATCTTGGTAATGCGTTGTTCAAGTCAGGAAAAACCTTGGACTACGATAATCCAAACAAGACCCAGGAACTGTGGAAAGAGGCGATTGCTCATTATGACGGGGCTCTGGAATTGAACCCGCAAAACGTGGAAGCTAAATTCAATAAAGAAATCGTAGTGAAAGAATTAAAAAGACTGCAAGTTAAACAACAGCAGCAAAAACAGCAGCAGCAACAGCAGCAATCGGATCAAAAATCGGAAGACCAGTCAAAATCTGTTTCTGAAAGAAATAATCAAGACCAAAAAGATAAAAAGAGTCATTCGGCGGAACAACAAAAACCCAGCGAAGCGAATCAGGGGAAAAAAACCGAACAAGGGAAGGAGCAACCGAAGTCAAAAGCTGAAGAAGCCAAGCCCGAATCGTCGGCGGAACAAAAAAAAGCGGATCAAACTGGCGCAAAATCGGATCAGAAAGGTGGAAATAAAAAACCGGAAGATTATAATAATCAAACTGCCGTAGTTGAGCCTGGCGCGCTTACCCCGCGGGAAGCGCAAAAATTAGTGGATGGGTATTTGCAAAAAGAGGCGCCGGCGGGAATGCTTAATTTGGACAAGCATCAGGGGAAAACAGCGCCGGTGACAAAAGATTGGTAATATTATTTATGCGGAAAATATTTGGGATTATTTTATTGATTTTAATGATGACTTGGCGCGCCTATGCCGGGGATATTTCCGTCACCGCCGAAGTGGACCGCAATCAGGTTCAGCTGGGTGAAGCCTTGAATTTGACGATCCGGGTGAACGGCACGCAAAATATGGCAACGCCGCAATTACCGGCGATTGACGGGTTTGATATGCAGGGAGTCAATTCTTCCCAAAATTTTTCCTTTGTCAACGGCAAGACAGACAGTTCTATCGCTTTTAATTATTCCTTGTTAGCGAAAAAAACCGGCACTTTGCAAATCCCGGCGTTCACTCTGGATTTGAATGGCAAACAATATGCCACCACTGCTATCCCTGTTACAGTGCAGAACGCGCCGGTGGTGAATAATACCGCTACTGCGGCGGCATCGACCGCGTCGGCACAGCCGCAGGCCGCAATGAAATTAGAAGATCGTATTTTTGTGCGGCCGGAAATACCCAATGGCGAGCATTTTTTGAATGAGGCAATACCCTTAAAAATCACTTTGTATGTGAACGATTTGCCGGTGCGGGATATTCAGAAACCGCAAATTGAGGCGCCGGGTTTTAAGTTGGGGGATTTTGCCCCAACTCGCCAATCTCAAGAGGTGATCAATGGGTTGCGTTTTGACACAGTGGAATTCAACACCGTGGTCTATCCCACGCGGGCGGGGACATTGACGCTCGGGCCGATGCAAATCGCTTTTCAAATTTTGACCCGCCGGCAAGCCAACCGGCCGCCGGGGTTTGATAATTCTTTTTTTAGCGATGATTTTTTCAATCAATTTTTCAATGGATATGACAGCCATCCGGCAAACGCCGCGATAAAACCGGTACAGTTGAATATCGCGGCTTTACCGGATAAAGCGCCGGCCGGGTTCAAAGGAGCGGTAGGCAAATATGAGTTTAAAGCGCAGGTCAGTCCGGCCGCGGTCAAGGTCGGCGATCCGATTACCTTAAAAATGCAGGTAAGCGGCGACGGGGATGTGACCGCCGTGGAGTTGCCGGTCCCGCAGGAAAGTGTTGATTTTAAAGTCTATGAACCGCAAATCAAATTTGAAAACGGGATCAAACGGTTGGAGCAAGTCTTGATCCCCAAGACGGAAAACGTAAAGGCTACTCCGGCTTTTTCCTTTGGGTATTTTAACCCCGCGACAAAACAATACGAAACAATCACTCAGGGACCGTTTCCGCTCACGGTTTCCAAGTCTGATCAAAACAGTAATTTTAAAATGATTGCCGCGGCTCCGGGTTCGGGCGCTTCCGTTCCCATAGAAGTTAAAGACGAGCTGGGAGAAGACATTATTTTTCTGAAGGAAAATCCCGGCCGTTTATCGCCTATTGGCGCTGAGTTATCCGGATTGGATTTTGTTTTAGTCATGATTTTGGAAATCGTTTTATGGGCGGCCGGGATTTTTTATATTCGTTATCAGCGGCGTTTATCCACGGATTCGGCTTTTGCCCGGAAATTGCGCGCGCCGCTCCGGGCGCGGCAGGGTTTGCAAAAGGCTAAGTTATTGTTGTCCCAGGCCAAGGACAAAGAATTTTATGATGTCTTATTTCAAACCCTGCAGGAATATTTGGTCGGGAAATTTCATCTGCCGGCTGGTGCGATGAATGCCGCTGAGGTGGGGGCCGCTTTGGGAAAAGTCAAAGAGGCGCCCGCGATTCTTGACGATATACAGCGGGTTTGGGACCATTGTGAGCAGGCACGCTATGCCTCAACTTTGTTATCGGGCCAGGACCGGCAGGAGAGTTTTGAGCGTTTAGCGAAAATCATTGACCGTTTGGAGAGGTTGGACCCGTGAAAAAATTATTTTTATTATTGATGTTTTTTTTGCTGTGGCCGCAACCGGCTAAAGCGGTTGTTAACGACGAAGGCCGGGTTAATACGTTTTTTGCCGCCGGCC
Organism: Candidatus Omnitrophota bacterium; assembly: GCA_015233495.1. GTDB lineage: Bacteria > Omnitrophota > Gorgyraeia > Zapsychrales > Zapsychraceae > JADFXQ01. The sequence goes on from JADFXQ010000032.1 coordinate 16,156, forward strand.
GAGCCGCATACACGCAGGGAAATTATGCTCAAGCTATTCAAGCTTATGAAAATATTTTAGCAGCCGGCAGGGCAAGCGGGCCGGTTTACTATAATCTGGCAAACGCGTATTTTCGTCACGGCCAATTGGGGCGGGCGATTTTAAATTATCAGCGCGCCGCCCGTCTCATGCCCAGGGATAAAGATTTGAAATTTAATTTTAAATATGCCCGGACGCAAGTCCGCGCTCCGGCAGCCGGGGAGATTCATCCTTTGTTAAAAATATATCAGCGGTTTCGCGACGATTATACCCCGGCGGAATTAGCCGGGGCGGCTATTGCGCTTTTGGGAATTATGTTTGGGGTCCATTTATTTTTATTGTATAGCGGTCAATCACTTCGGCGATATGGCGCGGGATTTGCGGCAGGACTCTTTGTTTTGGCTTTGTTATGCTTTACTTTTTTTAACAAAACCGCTATGCTTTCTTCTGCAGCGGTGGTGTTGAACGAAGGCAAAGCCTTATTTGAGCCGCGCGATTCCGCTACCGCGCATTTCACGGTTTATCCGGGAGAGACAGTGCGTTTTGTCGATGCGCAAGGCGCTTGGGCGAAGATTCAACGGGCGGACGATAACCTTGGCTGGGTCAATGAATCGTTGGTCGCGAAGGTTGGAGATCGAGAATGAAAATCAGAAAAATGTTAGCGGCGCTGGGTTTGGTCTGGATTTTATGCGGTTGCGCGAATTCGGGTTCTACCGTTGCTCAAAAAGAAAAAATCGCTTATCCTTCCGGGGTTTCCGCGGATGACGCGCTGAAAATCAGCCGGCAGCAATTGAAAAAATCTTCCAGCCGCGGGAAATACGCCGGGGATTCCGGCCAGGTCGTCCATAGCCGTTTTTCTCAGCCTTACGCGGATTTTTGGTTTGTGGAATTTGATTCTAAGGATTTTGATCGCGGGTTTTGGAAATATTTGGTGGTGCTCGATAAAAAAACCGGAGCAGTGCGTTACGCGAACCCTTATGTGCCTTATGACGTGGCGAATTATGATTGGATTTTTCAACCCCCCGCCGGCAAGGACCCTCAATAAGTGAATTTTTATTTTTTTTTCACGCTCTTAGCCATTATTCTGCCAACTTTGATTGAGCTGGTGTCGGATATTCTTAACAGCCGCCGCGCCGCCGCACAACTTCCCGGCGAATTTAAGGGTATTTATCCGGAAGAAAAATACACTCAATCGCAGAATTATTTAAAGGAAACTACCGGGTGTGGCTTGCTGGAAATGGCATTTTTCATGTTGTTGAATATAGCTTTTCTCGCCTTAGGCGGATATAACGCCTGGGATATGGTTTGCCGCAAGATCTGCGTAAATGATCTGACCGCGGGATTGTTGTTTATCGCAGGGATTGGCCTGGCGCAAAAAATTTTGAGTCTGCCTTTTTCCGTTTATCGGACCTTTGCGCTGGAAGCGAAATACGGGTTTAACCGCACCACGGTGGGAACTTTTATCGCGGACCAGGGAAAAACTTTTTTTTTATCAGTGTTGATCGGCGGTCCGGTTTTAGCGCTGGTCTTATGGCTGCTGCAATCTTTGGGAACCTTGGCCTGGTTGTACGCTTGGCTCTCGATGATCGTGATTCAAACAGTTATTATGTTTTTGGCGCCAGCGCTGATCATGCCTTTGTTTAACCGGTTTGTTCCTTTGGAGGCAGGCGAGCTTAAAACCGCGATTGAAGATTTAGCCAAGCAGCAGAAATTTGATTTATCCGGAATTTATCAAATGGACGGATCAAAGCGCTCGGCCAAGGCCAACGCTTTTTTTACCGGCTTCGGCCGGCACCGCCGTATCGCTTTATTTGATACCTTGATCAAGCAATTGACTGTCCCGGAAATTGTCGCGGTCCTCGCCCATGAGATTGGTCATTTTAAAAAACGGCATATTTGGAAAAATATGGCGTTTTCGATTTTAGCTTCGGGGCTGATGTTTTATCTGTTGAATTTTGTTATTTTTAATTTCGAGTTGTTTTATGGTTTGGGGATGAGGCATATATCGGTTTACGCGGGTTTAGTATTTTTTAGTCTGCTGTTCGGGCCGCTCAAAATGCTTTTAGATGCGGCCGGGAACGTTCTTTCTCGGCGGCAGGAATATGAGGCGGACCGGTTCGCAATAGACTCGGGCGCGGACCGGGAAGTGTTTATTACGGCCTTGAAAAAATTAACCGTGAATCATCTGGGCAATTTGACGCCGCATCCTTTAAAAATTATTTTGGATTACAGCCATCCGCCGATTTTGGAAAGGATCCAGGCCTTGCGCCGGTTATGAAAACTAAAATATTCTCGTTGCGCGGCAAAGGTAGGCAGGGGCATTGTTCGCCGTGCGTCATTATTTTTTTGGCAGGGCTGGCTGTGCTTTTATGGTTTGCGGTGTCCCGTTCGCCGGCCCCGCTTTATCCGCCGCAGGCGGATAAGCCTTGGCATTTTGTAAAGTATGTTGTGGATGGCGATACGGTCATTTTGGAAGACGGCGAGCATATCCGTTTAATCGGCATCAATGCGCCGGAAGTTGAATCGCCGTATCATCCGCAAGACGAATGTTATGGCCCAGAGGCGCGCGCTTATTTGCGCCAATGGATCACGGGCGAAAAAGTCCGGTTGGAAAATGGACCGGAATATTATGACAAATACAAACGCCGGCTTGCTTATATCTATTTGCCGGACGGCACCATGATTAACCGGGAAATGATCCGCTTTGGGTACGCGGAGGCCACTGCGGTTTTTCAGCATCCGTACCGGGAGGAATTTTTGCGATTGGAGCAGTCCATTAAGGCAAAGAAGGTAGGGGTGTGGAATTGTCCGGATGCGGAAGAATGGGGAATGAAATATAAGGAGCATTCGTTTAAAAGTAAGCGGTAAGGTTTGTTATTCTGAAATTTGCAGCAGTGACAGCTATTACAAATTTTCGTGCGTGTGCCTGCGAAACCCCGCAGATTACGCCTGAGAAATCATATTCTGGGTCCTGACCTCTGCGGCACCCCGTACATCCTCGCCTGCGGGCTGCGGGTGCGCGGGGTCCCCGCCTTCGGGGTCACCCGTAATATGATTTCTCAGGCGTAATCTGCGGGGTTTCGCTGACACCCGGATAGTTATTTGTAAGAATAGGTTGAATATTTATGTGGATTATTTTGGCTTTAATAACCGCTTTATTTACTTCTTTCATAGATGTGATTGCCCGCAAGATCGTCGGCCGGGTGAACCCTTACGTTATTGCTTGGGCGGAATTTTTTTTCGCCGTGCCGTTTTTGGCTCTGGGGTTAATATTTGAACCGCGGATAGTTTTACAAAATCATTTTTGGCTGGTCCTGGTTGTTTCCGCCCTGCTTTTAGTGGTTTCCTCGGCTTATTATTTTAAGGCCATCGCGGCTTCGGATTTATCTTTGACGATCCCGATATTGACTTTAACGCCGCTGTTATTGTTAGTCACCTCGCCTTTGATGCTGGGGGAGTTTCCGAAAATCGGGGGGCTCATCGGAATTGTTTTGATAGTTGCCGGCGCTTATGTATTGAAATTCGACGACTGGGAAAAAGGGATTTTCGCGCCGTTGCACAGTTTATTTAAAGAGCGCGGCCCGCAATTGATGTTGATTGTGGCGGTGCTTTACAGTATAGGCGGGAATATAGACAAAATCGGGGTTCGGAATTCTTCGCCTTTAGTTTGGGCTTTGGCTTTATATTTTTTGGTGGGATTATTATTATGGCCGGTGATGTTGATGAAAACCCGGGATTCTAGGGGGCAAATCCGCGGCGCTTTTGGCTGGTTATTGCTGATGGGATTTTGTTTTGCCATTGCCACGCTGGTGCAAATGTATGCTATCCGGATGACCATGGTGCCTTACATCATCGCGATTAAAAGAATGAGCGTGGTTTTTTCATCCTTGTTTGGTTTATGGTTATTTCACGAATCCGAATGGCGGGAGAGACTCACCGGCGCGCTTTTGATGATGGCGGGTGTCTTTCTAATTTCTTTTTTAGGTTGATCTTGAGCATATCCCGGATCTGCTCAAGGCCGCTCAAGGTCGTGAAATTTGAATTGACGCCGGCCGGATTCTTGTATAACATGATTTCCTTCAAAACACCTTTCGTCCCTATAGCACAATGGATAGTGTGTAAGCCTCCGGAGCCTAAGATGTAGGTTCGATTCCTACTAGGGACGTTTTTAATCCTCTCGAAAAGTTTTATGAATAATTTTGCTTTTATAGACAGCCAGGATTTGAATCTTGCCATAAGGGACCAAGGATGAGCATTGGACTTCAACAACAACCCCGGGCTGGAAAATTAAGGGAAATATTGATGCGGAATTAGTTTTATATGCAATGCTTGAATATCAAAATTATGATAAAGCCGTGATTGTTACCAGGGATGAAGATTTTCACTGTTTAATGGAATATTTTAAAAAGCGGGGGAAGTTGGGAAAGATCATTATTCCCAATAAAGAAAAATATTCATTTCTGCTTCGAAAATTTAAAAGTGATATGGCGTGGATGAATGATCTTTGCGGGAAGCTTGAATTAAAATAAAAAAGGAGGGCATTCCGCAGGACAAGCCTTTTGGGTAACCCTCCATCGTGATACAGTTTAAATCATGTCGCCAATGTTCTTAACAGACGGCAGATGCTGTCCAAATTGGACATATTTGAATTTAAATATATATTTATTTTGCATTTTGTCAAGGAATTTGGAATCTGAAAAAAT
>JADFXQ010000033.1 GCA_015233495.1 Candidatus Omnitrophota bacterium
TACGAAATTCAGCGCCGCGCAGATCGAAGGATTTATTAACCAGCATTCACAGCCCATCCCTAAGCGGCAGGCCTTGCGGTCCCCGCCTTTAACCATGTCCCGATGCCGGTATATGGTACTATCGAGAATTACCGCCGTTTTCACGGCGCTATGCTCAACTTAAGGGAAAGTTACTCACGTGTTACTCACCCGTTTGCCGCTGTGCTTAACAACTTGTCAAACCTTCCTTGCGGTCAGTCTGACTCATCATCAAGCATCGCTCGACTTGCATGCCTAATCCACGCCGCCAGCGTTCACTCTGAGCCAGGATCAAACTCTCCAAAGTACTTGGCTTTTAAGTTCTTGTTGGCTAATACCGGGCGAACTTAAAGTCCGCCCTTACTTCATTTAGGAATTTTTTGGAAATAAGATGTCAAAGATCTGTTGGACGCCAAAATATATGACGTTTAAGTGTTTGACAAGAATACACGATGATCATATTTTTGTCAAGGGAATTTCTTTTGAATTTTTAAATATTTTTCAAAGAGTGCGAATTTGATTTGCCGTCGAGGTATAAAGCTAAAGCCCTTTAGCGGAAAATACATTTTAAATTATCGCGCAAAATGTTCTGTTTGTCAAGCGGCATGAGCCGCGCCCCTTCGACCGCTTGGACTGTTTTAGAAATGTTCTGATTAGCCGGAAAATCACTGCCAAAAATAATGTGCCGGCTATCCGTCATTTCCAAAGCGCAGCAGAGCGCGGCCGGAGAATTCGCGCCGCTCATATCCAGATATATATTCTGAAAATAGCTCCCCGGCGATTTTCCGAGATCCTTCACCAAGCCGCGGCCGCGCAGCATCTCATACGTGTTATCGAATCGTTCTTTGACCCAAGGCAAAACGCCGCCGTAATAAGAAAAAATGAATTTAACATCGGGATATTTAAGAAAGATTTGCGACATCAGCATTTTGCCGATACAGATTGAAACGTCAAAAACATATTCGAGCACCGGAGTTAATAAAGGGTCCTTGACGCGCTCTTCGCCGATGGGATTGATGATCTGCGGGTGGACGTGAATCACTATATTCTTAGCCGCACAAAATTCATAAAGGGGCGCGAAATAATCATCGTCTAAATATCGGCCGTCATAACTAGAAGCCAAAGAGACCGCCGGGAATCCGTATTTATTAATCCGCGCCAATTCCGCGGCAAGCTCGGCGGGGTCATCCGCCGGAACAATCCCCGCGCCGCTCAACCGATCCGGATGTTGATCGACCAGCGCCGCGATCTCTTGATTATACATTCGACAAACCTTAGCCCATCCTCCCATATTCAAATGCGCGTCGGTAGTCGGATAAAGCAAAAGCGCGCGTTCGATTTCATTCGCGTCCATCACGGCAAGCAGTCTTGCGATATCTGACCAATGGGATTTAAAAAAAGCGGTATTTTTAGCGATATCCGGAGGAATATAATGTGCGTGGCCGTCAAAGATGCGCATAAGAAATTTTATCGCCGTTCATTTCACCGGCAGCATTTTATTTTCTTTCAAAATCTTCTCAACTTCGTCGAGAGCTTTCTTCAATTCCGCCAGCAAGGCGATGTTGATCGAAACGCCTTTCGCCGTCGGAACCATGTCGTCCGTGCCCTGGGTCATGGTCCAAGTGCGGATGTCAACCAGATCATTGCCCTTGAATTCCCGAATGCCAATGCGCACTTCTTGAAACTTATTTTTTTTAAACACCGCCACAGTTTTGTCCATACGGCGCCTCCATCCTCTGTCTACTTCGCTTGTTTTTGCTGATAATCGATGATCGGTTTTGTCCAAGGGGTCTGCTGATTGATCACCGCCAATTCTAACGGGCAAGCGTTGGCCGGCATCGATAGCGCAAACATGACCATATCAACCACGGTTTGGGATGACATCAGCCGTTCCGATTGTTCTTGAGTGATGTTTGCCAGTTTTCCGGTCAAATCCGTATCAACAACGCCGGGTAAAATCGAGGTGATCTTGATGCCGTGATCGCGCATTTCCCAAAACAAGCCTTTTAAAAACGCGCGCAACCCGACTTTGATCGAGCTGTAGGTGACAAAGGTCCGCGGCACCGGATCGCAAAGGGTCGACCCGGAAACCATATTTATGATCGCGCCGCTTTTTTTCTCAATCATATGATTGATCACGAGACGGATCAATCGGACATAACCTAAATAATTCACCATCACCAAATTTTCGATGTCTTCAATCGGTTGTTTTTCAAAAGGATATTGACTCGAAATCCCGGCGTTGTTGACGAGAATATCAATGCCTCCGAATTCCTTCATCGTAGTCAAATACAATTTTTGCAGATCATCCAATTTTGCCGTGTCCGTAGGCAAGCCGATAATTTTGCCTTTGGCGTTTTTTTGAATTTCTTTCACCGCATCATTCAGCGCCTCAACTCCGCGCGCCGCGATCATCACATTGGCGCCGCATTCCGCCAATTTCATGGCTACGCTTTTCCCGATCCCCCGGCTCGCGCCGGTCACGATCGCGTCTTTTCCTTTAAGATCCATCATGCTTCCCCCTTAATGATCCGGCGTAACGGCCAAAACAACGCGAGTAATAATACGCCGATTCCAAAAAATGTTAATCCAAAACCATAACGCACGAAATAACTGCTGATCAGAAACCCAATGCCTCCGCTGGCAAACCGCAATGCCGAATTCAGACTCGCGATCATTGGCCGATGCTCATCCGGATAATCGGTCAGGATCGTGGAAATCCCGTTATGCCCGATGGTCCATCCCATGGAAAACAGGCATAAAACACCCGCCAGTCCCCAAAAAGGATATTTCCAGACGAGCAACATGGCCCCTGATCCCAGCGCCAGCAAACCGACAAAACAGGAACTGCCTCGGCCCTGTTGGTCGGAAACCTTGCCTCCGATCAATTGGCCGGCCAGACTCGCCATGGACATCATAATAAACAAAAAACTGACTGTCAATTTATCTAAGCCATAATCTCTGGCGAGATAAACACCAAACCATTTTTGCGCCGCGTGGTACAACAAACTGATTGTCAGGATAAAAATAAATGTTTCGCGGATCCGCGTCTCCCGGAAAATCAAGGTATAATCCACCCGTGCCTGATGAGTCCGGCCCAACAGCGGCCATCGAAATGCCCAAAGCCAACCGGCTGTCAACGCCGCCATAATCGCCGGCACAATAAACAGCCAGCGCCACGACGCGATCCCGGCCAACACAATGCCTGCCAAAGATGAAAAAAAACTCGCGCCGAAAAACAGGCCGACCAACCGGCCGCGTTGGTTTTTTTCATACAAATCGCCGATCAGCATCAACGCCAGCGGCGTTATGCCGGCAGCGGCAATTCCCGCGCCCATACTACCGGCAAATAAGCCGAACAAAGTCCGGCTCACCGCGCAGACCAAACAGGAAATCCCGAATATCAAATAACAAAACCCCAATACTTTACGATAAGACACCTTGGTCGTCAAGGGCGCGTAAATGAGCGCGCCCAGACCATAGGGAATCATATAAAAATTGATCATCCGGGCGACCGCGATATCCGTCGAGCGCAACTCCCCGCTCATACTCGGGATCACGATGGTCAGAGCCGCGAGATTGAAAGCAATAATCACGCTGCCGGCGCAAAGCAACAGGAAAATAATCCGATTCTCGGTCCGCTCATCCATCATTTGCAACCGAAGCCGTCGCGTTCTGACTGGAAGGAAGCGACGGCGGAGTGTCGCGCCCGGTCAGCGCGGCCGCAACATCCGCCGCAGGATTTTCCGCCGGAAGATTCCCTTTCGATGACCTCTTTAAAAATTTTCAGGTTGTGCTGTGAATGCTGGTTAATAAATCCTTCGATCTGCGCGGCGCTGAATTTCGTAAATCCGGGATCCAGTTCAAAATCCTGAATCCAGATCATCTGCGTCCCTTCCGGAGTCTCGTTATAAAACCAGACGATCTTCATGTATTTGAACGGGAACATCGGCTCGTGCCGGGATGCCACCGCGTATTTGTTTTCTTTATGCAGCCAGCGCTTAGACACCCAGGATTTGCCGTCATTGTCCGTCAAACGGAACGTGATCTCGTTCCCCTTGCGCTCCAGCACCTCCGCCTTCACATATTCCCCGCCGAACAATTCGGTCCAGCGTTCAATATGATTGGAAACATCAAACACCTTGTCATAAGGCGCGTTGATTGTGATTTCATTGCGGGTATGGCCCATTTAATCCTCCTGATGATTTTTTTTACGCCGGGTTTGTTCGATTGTACTTTTTCCAGCATGGTCCTCATTATCTTTCAAAAATGTCAATAAACTTATAACTTCATCCTGAACGCGATCGTTATTCGGATATTGATATAACAAATCCCGCAGCAAGGCGCGGGCCTTAATAAATTTTCGGCCTTTGATAAGGAAAGTTGCTGTATCTAAATAATTTTCAATTTCGGTTTTCAAAGTCGAAATAAGATTTATTCAATAATCGCTACCGCCCGGCACCACCCGGCGCCGGCGTTTTTTACGTTGACCGGGAAACAAGCTACCGTGAAGCCGAACGGCTTCGGGAGCGCGCCGAGATTGCCTAAACGTTCCATGTGGCAATATTCCCTGCGGCGGCCCAAAAAATGCGACGGCCAGATTTTGGTTTTGTCTTTAGTGTCTAAAAATTCTTTAAACATACCGAAACAGGGGCGGTCAAGACCGATGGTGTCAATCCCGATCATTTTGACGCCCTGATCGAGGATGTATTCCACAGCCTCCGGCAGCATGCCGACGTATTTGTTCACATAATCGTCGGTGCCGAGCTGTTTGTCGCCGTCCGTGCGGATCAAGACAATATCCAGCGGCCGCAAGGTGTAATGAATTACGGACAGGGCCGCAACCACTTCGGACTTTTTGATCACATCCGGAAATTTGAGATGCGTGAAATTTAAAACAACTCCGGGGCCGTAACACCATTCGAGCGGGACTTGATCAATGGTCTTGGACGGTTTGCCTTCGCAATGACTGCCGTAATGAAACGGCGCGTCAACGTGAGAACCCATGTGCACGGAGGAATGAACAATTTCCAATGACAGCATTTCGCCGTCTGGGATTTCATCAGCGCGTGCAGCACGTTCACCCCGGGCAAAACGTTCCCTGCCGCCGGGCTGTTTGCTCATCACGATTTCGTTAAAATGCTCAACTCCGTAAGCGTGCGTAATCCGGTCGATTTTCGCGGCGTGGGTTTCCTGCAAAGTATCGTCGATGGGCAGACTTAAATCAATGATTCGCATTTTAGACCTTTGAGTTGACAATCTCGACAATCTGCTTAAAGGTATGAGTTTTTTTCAGTTCATTGTCCTTTAACGGCACATTAAGAGTTTTTTTGATTGCCACGGAAATTTCAACCAGTTCAGTTGAATCAACGCCCAAACATTGGGCAATGGATTGATCCGGCTTGATCTCGTCAGCGGATACGTCAAGGGTTTTCATAATAATTTCTTTAATTTTTGCTTCGTTGGACATTTTCAATCTCCCGATTGCTGTAGGGGCGCCCCCACAATTATTTTTGTAAAACCAATACAGTGTTAATCCCGCCGCGGCCACGGCTGATGACAATGGCATTTTTGATAATTTTGTCAACCGGCTCATTTAAAACAAGGTTTAATCCGCACGCCGGATCCGGGTTATTGACATTGATCGTCGGCGGGACCATGTCATTGCCCATCGCCAAACACGTTATGATCACGTCCAAGGCACCGGACGCGCCCAGCATATTCCCATAAATGGATTTTGGAGCGGAGCAAAGGATTTCCTTGCCTTTAGCTCCGAAAGCCAAATGAATCGCTCGCGCTTCCGACAGGTCAGCGATTTTCGTGCCAGCTCCGTCTAAGCTGATATAGTCAATCGCGTCCGGCGATATTCCCGCGTCGTCTAAGGCGATCTTGATCGCATTGGCCAATTCCCGGCCGTCGGCCGCCGGATGGACCCGATCCACGCCGTCGGTGGTTGTCCCGTACCCAATGACATTCGCGTAAACTTTTACGCCGCGGTTTTGCGCGCGATCCAATTTTTCCAAAATAATAATTCCGGCGCCTTCGGCAATTGGGAAACCGTCCCGATTTACGTCGAACGGCCGATACGCGGTCGAAGGATTAGCGTTATTGGTTGTCAGCATCCCTGAAGTTTGACAACACAACAGCGCGTAAGGCGTGACCGGGGCTTCCATTCCGCCGGCTACGACAAAATCATCTTTTCCGGCCGCCAAAGTCCGGGCGCCGTAAGCTATGGCCATCAAAGAACTGGCCCGGTCCGCGACTACGGTTTTGCTATAGCCCTTCATTTGATAGCGGATCGAAATCTGGCCTTGCGGCGCAGCCGGAAACCACGCCGACGCGGCAAACGGGCTGACGCCTTCCCGGCCTTCAATATAAAGATCGCGCAGTTCAGTTTCCGCAAACAACCAGCCGCCCAAGGCATTGCCCATAAAAATTCCGGCCCGGTCCAGATTTTCATTCGTCAAATCTAATTTCGCGTCAAGGATCGCCAGTTCGGCGCCAACCAAGGCCATGTGGGAAAACACGTCGATCTTCTTTAATAAACGGGACGAAACATTGCTGTATGCGTCCAACTCATGCACATGACCCGCGATTCGTGACGTATATTTCGAAGCGTCAAACCGGGTAATGGGCTCAACCGCTGAACGGCCATGCTTGATATTCGACCAGAATTTCCGCGGCTCAATCCCGCTGGGACTGACAATTCCAATTCCTGTTATCGCAATCTTTTCCATTCAATACACCTTTCTATCTATGTTGTTCTGGCACCCGCATAACGGTCGTGCTGACTGGGCACGACACTTCGTCGCCGCTTCGCTCTGCTCAAAACGCGGCGACTACGGGCGCCTGCAAGGGGCGCCCTACAACATTCTATTTTTCGTATCGTTTCAACACCATGGCCGTATGAATTCCGGAAAACCCGCTGGATGTTTTTAATAAATATTTGACTTTCTTTTCCCGCTTTACATTCGGCACATAATCCAAATCGCATTGCGGGTCGGGGTCGTTTTGATTGATAGTCGGAGGAATAATATTGCGTTCCATGGTCAGCGAGGAAATGACCAATTCCACGCCGTTCGCCCCGGCCAACGGATGCCCGATCATCGACTTCAACGAGGTGATCGGGATCTTATAAGCGTAATCTCCGAACACCATTTTATACGCATTGGTTTCGAACACATCGTTCTGCCGCGTAGATGATCCGTGGCCGTTAATATAATCAATGTCCGTCGGCTGAATCCCCGCGTCTGCCAACGCCAATCGAATGCACTTGGCTTTCGCGTCGCCTTCCGGCGGCAAATCAGTCATGTGAAACGCGTTGTTGGTCGTGCCGAATCCGACAATCTCGGCGTAAATCCGCGCCCCGCGTTGTTTCGCGTGCTCCAATTCTTCGACCACCAAAATTCCGGCGCCTTCCGAAATGACAAACCCGTTGCGCTTCGCGTCAAACGGCCGCGAGGCTTTTTCCGGTTCATCATTTAAAGTCGACAAAACATTGACTGTGTCAAAACAGCCGAACGTCATCGGACAAATCGGGGCTTCGCTCGCGCCGGTCACCATGATGTCTGCGTCACCGTCACAAATCGTTTCAAACGAAAACCCGACCGAATCTGTCCCGGCAGTGCAACCCGTTGAGATCGTGTTGCAAACCCCCTTCAAGCCATATTTCGCCGAAATTTCCGACGACGGCGTGTTGAACATCGACGCGTCATACAAATCCGGACGAACCAAAGTCGGATCAATCGGGTTCTTACCATTGTCCGTCACCAGCGCGAATTCCTCTTCCATCCACTTTGTGCCGCAGATCGCGTTGGCTAAGGAAACGCCAATCCTCTCCTTATTAATCGCCTTCAAATCCAAACCCGAATCTTTCAAGGCTTCCGCAGCGGCGACCATGGCGAATTGAACATAGCGGTCCATGCGCACCGCCTCGTCGAGGGTCAGCCCTAATTTTAACGGATCAAAATCGCTCACCTGAGCCGCGATTTTCGTGTTAAACGCGGACACATCAAATTCCGTGACCCGGCGAATCGCGGACACGCCATTGATCATGGCGTTCCAACACGCCTCTTTGCCAATCCCGTTCGGAGCCACAACCCCAACCCCGGTAATCACCACTCTTCTTTTTTTCATAATTAAAAACTTTCCTTTAATGCTTTTGGCGATAAATAAATCCCTGTCCTTTCAACCTCGTGGACAAGGTCAACGATTTTTTCGTTCAGGACCGCGCTGGTCCGCATCTGTTTGGCCAAGGCAACTACCTCGCCGTTAATAAAATCAATTTCACTGGTCCTGCCGCGTTTGATACTTTGTAGAATTGAGCCATACACCGGCTCCTTGCTTAAAGAAGTCAAAGTCTTATTCAAAATCGCCGCGGCCTGTTCCTCCGGCATGGATGCCATTCCATAAACGCGCTCGACGGGAAATGCCGGCAGGGAAACCAAATCAACCTTGGCTTGCTGAACAATGGCCGCTCCTTCTTTCAAAAGCCGGACACTCAGACGGCAAAAATCCATATCCGCGAATGTTTCCTGCATGGACTTGCCTAACAACGCGGGCAGACAATTATTAAAATTGACAAACAACTTCGTCCATTTCATTCCCGCGATGTTAGTAGAAACCGTGACCGGAAAGGCTTTTCGCAACACATCCGCGACCGCGTGGGTTTGAGCGTCCACTGGGCCATAAGGTTTGCCGATAATCCAATCGCCTTCAAAATTAAACGTCACCTTCCCCGGTTCGCAATAAGTCGCGCCAAACATCACAATACTGCTCAACAACCGTTCTTTCTCAATATGAATCCCGAGAATCGAATCAGCTTGAACCCCGTTTTGCGATGAAAGAATGATCCCATTATCTAAAAATTTATTGTTATATTGATACGCGTCTTCCAAATCCTGAGTCTTCGTCGCGAAAATAACTAAATCATATTCCTGATCCAAACCGGTCAATGCCCGAACCTTGATCGTTTCCCGGCCTCGCGCGCCGATGACCGTCAACCCGGATGCGTTCAAAACACGCACCCGTTCCGGGTCACGTGCGACCAGAGTGACATCCTCTCCCGCTTTCGTTAAATATGCGGCCACTACCGAGCCAATCGCGCCAGCGCCGATGATAGCTATTTTCATAATAAACGTTTCCTAAATCCCTAAATCCGTACTTGCAACGACATCGTGGCAAAACCGCGCGCCTATATCGAATCGCGATACCTCACATAGGAACCCATCGGGAATTCCGCAACAATCCGCGACGGGCGCTTACAAGGGGCGCCCCTACAATTAATGATGTTTGAATCCGACCATATCCATCAACCGCGTCATCAAACTAAAAAACGCGGGCGGGACTTCCGTTTGAAAAGCTTGCACAATGTCGCGCTCTTCCACCTGTTTGGCGCCGCGGGCCACCGCGATATTTTCAGCTTCTTTATTGACGACTTCTTCCGCAATGCCGCGATGAAACATTGGCATTTTTTTAATCATGGCATCGTATTTTTGTTTTGCCGTGGATTCCCAATTCATAGATCACCTCGATTATTTTGATAAAAAATTCGGCGCAAAAATCCCAAGCACTTTGTCAGAACAAAAATCAAAACGGCTGACGGAGTTTTTAGTCAAAACCAATGCGCGACCAAAGGTTTTCCGCCAGGTGTTTCATCAACGCAAATATGTTTCGCTTGCGTGTATTCCAATAAGCCGTCTGTGCCCAACTCACGGCCAAACCCGCTCTGCTTATAACCACCAAACGGCGCTTCATTATAAAATCCGCCGTAAGTGTTTACCCAAACCGTGCCGCAGCGCATTTGCCGGGCAACCCGGTTCGCTTTTGCCTGATCTTTGGACCAAACGCAGGCGGCCAAACCATAGGGCGTGTCATTGGCAATCCGGACAGCTTGTTCTTCCGTTGAGAATTTAATCACCGTTAAAACCGGGCCGAAAATTTCCTCCTGTGCCGCAGTCATGTCATTCCTCATATCCGCCAAAATTGTCGGCTCGATATAATAACCCCGGCGCAAGATTTCACCGGAGGGAATTTTGCCGCCGCAAATCAACCGTCCGCCTTGCTGAATCGCCAGATCGATATATTTCAAAATTTTTTGTTGCTGCGCCGGATGAATGACCGGGCCGAAATCCGTAGTCGAATCAAGACTGTCGCCGATTTTTAAAGAACGGGTTTTCGCGGCCAATTGCTCCAGAAAGGCGTCATAAATTTTTTCGTCCAGCAAAAGCCGCGAACCGGCCGTGCACATCTGGCCTTGATTCATGAATATCCCGGCCATTGTCCCGCCGAGAGCCGCGTCCATATCACAATCCGCGAACACAATATTCGGCGATTTCCCGCCGAGCTCTAAAGATAATTTTTTGAGAGTTCCGGCGGCTTGCGCCATCAAGGCCTTCCCGGTTTCCGTGCCGCCGGTAAAACTGATCATGTCAACCAAAGGGCTTTTGATCATTTCCGTCCCGACATTATGATCGGAACTCGTCACAATATTCAAAACTCCCGCCGGCAAACCAATATCTGAAATCAACTCCGCAAGACGGCTGATCGCCACCGACGCGTGTTGAGATGGTTTAAAAACAATCGTATTTCCCGCTGCCAAGGCCGGAGCGACTTTCCATCCGAACATGATCAAAGGAAAATTCCACGGAATGATCATGCCCACAACGCCGGCCGGTTCGCGGCGAGTGATGCTCTTAACCGACGCCGGCACCGGATTGATCCGGTCTTCCAGCCATGGTCCCGCATTGCTGAAACATTCAAACGTATCCGCGCAAGTCGGAACATCAATAAAAATGGTTTGCTTAAAAGTTTTTCCCGTGTCCCGGCTTTCCAATTCCGCCAATTCCTTGGCATTGCGGCGGATGATCTCCGCGATTTTTTTCAAATAAATCCCGCGTTCCGCAGGGGTCATGCCGGACCACAAACCAGCATCAAAGGCTTGCCGGGCTGCGGCAATTGCCGCTATTATATCCGCAATACCCGCGTCGGACACACTAGCGAATATCTCGCCATTCGACGGATTTATACTGTCAAAGAACGCGCCTGATATAGCCGGCCTTAACTGCCCATTGATCCATGTCAGATATTGTTTCATGCTGGTTTATTTCACCGGTACCTGCGTCCACAATTCAAACAACCTACTGCACGGCGCGTAAAATTTGGAAATCCTGCCAAAATCACCGCGCAGGATCATTTTTTTCTGGGTGGTAGCCACAAAAGGATCGATTTCCCGACGAAACACCGAGGTCCAAACCTCCCGGGTGGCGGTAATCAAAAATTCGGCGTTCTCATCCTTGTCGACCTTGTGAATCTTGCCTTTATCAAAATGAAAACGGAAAACCTCGGAGGTCTCCTGCATCTTTACTGCCAAATCCATAGTCATATTGGCCTTGGCGCCTAAATCCCCGAGCAGAGAGTCCGCGTTGACTAACCGGACAATTTCATCAATTTGGGCTTGGGAAAACAAATCATACGTCTTGGAGTTTGAACGCGGAGCCTGACTCGTGGCGTTTATCTCAGGACTCAAGGCGCGGATCTCGGAAGCCCGCATGGCCTGAGCAATACATTCAATTTTAACGGCATCTTCCAATCCTTGAATTATTAAAAAACAATCAAAGAGACTCTTGCCCATGGCAAGAACCCCGTGCCGGCCTAATACAACAATCTGGCTGATTTTTAATTTATCGATCACGGGAGCAGTATCCAAAACATTGGGCGCCGTCTGCGGTATGGCTTCAATTTCGCCAAACCAGAATTTAGATTCAAAAATCCGCGGCGTAAATATTTTATGCTCCAAAAAATACGCGTTGATATAGTTCGTATGCGTGTGAATAACCGCGGTTGTCTCCGGAAAATTTCGATAAACATCCAAATGCAATCGTTTTTCTGACGATGCCTGTCCGGGTTCAAGCGGATTCCCCTGCCCATCAATCAACAGCACGTCTTTTTCTTCCAGATAGCCAAAACAGGTCTTGGTCGCGGTGAGCAAAAAACGGTTTTCTCCGACGCGTAAACTCACGTTGCCGTTTAAAACCGAGCCCAAATCCTTGTCCCAAAGCAACTGGCTGATACGGATAATTTCTTGTTTTTGAGAATCATTAGACATAATATTTTTTACTCACGAATTCTCTTGTCGGCACGAATGTTTTGACGCCCTTCGGGGCTACGCGTTTCCCCATAAAGAAAGCCAAATCCTGCGCAACAGCAGAGACCTTCGGCTGAGGATCCATCGGCACCGCTTTTACCGGGATTTGATGACGCAGAGCCAAAACTGCCAAAATCAATGAACCAATAGCCGCATAGCTGCCCTGTTCATCCGATGATTCATACGCGATATATACTTCCTTCACCAGATCTTTGGCGAACAAAAATCCCGCCATATTGTCGCAAATCAAAGTCGGCGTTATCCCGATTTTGTTTAACCGGCGGCAGTTGATCTGGGCCGCTTGTAAAGACGGGCGGCCTTCCATAATATAAAACGTCTCTTGCAAACGGGTTTTTAAACCCTCAATAAAACGCGGCTCAAAAATACCGTGCAATAAGACAATCGAACGTTGCTTGGCCTTAAAATCCTCATGATAAAGCACTTCGTGTTTACTCATTTTCTTTCACTCCGATCGCAATAGCGGATGTAATCAAATCGTGCGGTATCACGTCAAAACCGGGATAAAACGCGCCGCACTTTCCCCGGATGGTCTTCCGGCCTTCAAATTTAAGCAATTCATCTTTATGCCGAATTTCCACTGGGATGTCCCGCAGGGAGCGGATTTTATCCGACGGCTGGGTCAAGACATGAAACGGGATGCCAAACTGCCGGGCTAAAACCGCGATTTGATAAGTGCCGATTTTATTCGCGAAATCCCCATTGGCGCAGGATCGGTCTGACCCGACAATAACCTTATTGACTTTGCCGTCCGCCATAAGCGCTGCTACCGCGTTGTCCGCGACTAAAGTGACATCCGCGCCCAGCAATCCCAATTCCCAAGCGGTTAATTTAGCGCCTTGAAAATACGGCCGGGTTTCCGTCGCAAAAATACTCACGTTTTTCTTGTCCGTTTTACAAATCGCGGCGGCCATGGCCAATTCGCCGCTCACATTGCAATGCGTTAAAATACGATCTTGATCCTGAATAATCGCGGCAATCCGGTTTACTCGGTCAAGTCGTTTGCCGCGGATGCTTTCCAAATATCCTTCCGTATTCCGCTTCACAAACGGACTGATTTTTAATTTGCTGTCGATCGCCATGACCGCCCAACGCGCAACAATTCCGGTCACTTCGGAAAAAGGAAAAGTCGGACGGCTCTTATTCAATTTTTGCGCTACCTCTTGTATACGCGCTAATTTCTTTGCTTCGGACAATTGCTTTTGATCCATCAGCCGGATTTCCAAAAGAAACGCATTCAAAACCACCAAAAACTGCCCAAACGCCCGCGTCTTCATCTCCCGGATGACTTTGACGGCCCCGTCGACATTCTTGACGCGGATATACCTAATTTTCTCGGGAATCAGGGTCTCATCCAACACATTGAGCCCGTCATTTTTCAAAACTGCCGGCCAAAATAAGGGCGATTCTTTCATAATTACCTCGGGGTTAATATCCAGGAATATTAACGGGCATCATTTCCCTGCCAATTGCTTCACCAATTCCAACGCCACATTGATCGTCGCGGTTTCCGCGAAATAATAATTGGGATTCATGAATCCCATTTCGCCGGTGATAACATTGTCGCTAACCGCTAAAATAACCGCCGCCGGAATTTTGTACATCTGGCAAATAGTTAAAAACGCGGCGCTGACCATGTCCACGGCAATCGCGCCCTGGTCAACGGCCTTGCCGACATTTTCTCTGGTCTCCCGCAAGATCGCGTCAGTTGTCCAACAAGCGCCTTGATGCACTTTGCCCATCGGATTGGCCCCGGCAATCTTTTGCAATAAATCGCTCAACTTTTTATCCGCGGTCGGGACAAATTTATTATCCACATAATATTGCGTGACGCCTTCGCCGCGTAAAGCCGTGGTCGCGACAATCAGGTCGCCCACCTTGATGTCTTCGCGTAAAGCGCCGCAGCTGCCCACCCGGATCATGGCTTGTACCTGGGCATTGCATAAAATTTCCGTCGTGATCGACGTGTCCGCCGCGAAACGGCCGCCGTTGATCGTCGTCAACTTGATCCCGGAAAACATCCCGGTGAACATCGTATATTCCATAAAGCTGAAATTCTTGACCGGATTTTCCAATTTCTTAACCACCGCTTCCATCCGCTCTCTGGGCCCCGGGACAATCGCGTATTTACCCACATCTTCGGGACGCAATTGCACCATTCCCATTAAATCTTGTCCTGTCATGTGAACGTCTTTACGCATATTCATTTTTTGCCCTTTCATGTAAGGGCCGACCTTGCCTGTCCCCGTAAGGGGATGTCGGCCCCTTTGCGTCGGGCGGACACCGGGTCCGCCCCTACGCTAACAACGATTTATCTATTTTACCAACCCGATTTTTTGCCAACTGCTCCCGGATTTCCACCACCTGCGGAACCTTAAAATGGGCCAACCGGTCCCGGCAAACATAACGCAGGTCTTCCGGCGAAACTTGCTGTCCTTCCTTCAATACCACAAACGCTTTCACCGATTCCCCGCGCAGCGCGTCCGGCACCCCGATCACCGCAGCTTCCGCCACTGCCGAATGCTGATACAACACTGACTCCACTTCCGGCGCATAAACAATTTGACCGCCGACCTTAATCATTTCTTTTTTGCGGCCAACGATATAAAGGAAACCCGCCGCGTCAAACCGTCCCAAATCTCCGGTATATAAACCTTCCGGCCGTTTCATTTCCGCTGTTGCTTCCGGGTCTTTGTAATATTCTTGCATCACAATCCAGCCGCTGATGACAATTTCCCCAATTTCTCCGGTTGGGACAACTTGCCCCGCTGCATCTAAAATTCGGATCACACAATTCGGCGCGGGTTTGCCTACACTATCGATATTGTCACTGTCCAACGGCGTTACTGTGTTCGGCGGACAAGTTTCCGTCATTCCCCAGCCGTTCAGTAACCGCGCATTTGGACAATGCTGATGAAAACGTTGTAAAATCTCCGGCGAACTCGGCGCGCCAAACACCACTATCCAGCGCAAAGATGACAGATCATACATTCCTAAATTTTTCAAAGTCAAAATCGCCGTGTACATCGGCGGGACAATGTGAAAACAGGTGACTTGGTATTGCACAATCTTTTCCAAAAATTCAATGGGATTAAACCGATCCATCAAAATCAAAGTGATCCCAAAATGAATGCAATTTTGCAAATAAATAAACCCGCCGATATGGCTAAGCGGAATCGCCGCCAATTTCACGTCGCGATCCGAAAGATCCACAAAATACTGCATGGCCGCCGGAGAACCTTCCAGATGTTTATAATTGAGCAGAATGCCTTTGGGCTTGCCGGTGGTGCCGGAAGTATACATGATCAAAGCCGGGTCTATATCGGCGACCAAAGCCGGCTTAAACGGGTTATGGGTTGTTGTTGATATTTTCTCAAAGGCCCAAGCGCCTTCATCGATCGATCCAACGGCAATAATTTTTTGTAAATGACTTGTCCCATTTTTTACCGTTTGCCAATCTATCCCGGTTTTAGAACGCGCAATCAATACCTTGGACTCGGAGTGGCTTAAACAGGAAATCAACTCTTCTTCTTTCAACTGAAAGTCTAAGGGGACACAAACCGCGCCCAGATAAAAACCCGCCAAATAAGCATAAGCGAACTCCAGACAATTTGGTAAATAGATCGCGACCTTATCCCCTTTTCCGACGCCAATTGCGCATAAACCTGCGGCTAAATGCAAAACCTGCTCATGAAATTGACGAAAAGAAACCTGCTGTTCGCCAAAAATCAAAGCCGGTTTATCCGCATAGTTTTTAGATTGTAAATGTAAAATTTCCGTTAATAACATAAATTAAATCCCATGCCTTTCGCATAGTATTAAAATTTTACTATTTCGATTTTAATAAAGAGTTGCATTTTGTCAAGGCTTATTATGCACGATAAACAGGAATTACCGCGAGGCGCCGAAAAGCAGGAAAAATTTATCCTCTGCATCTTCAACATACTCAACCCAAATCGACCTTCCGTCGCTATTCCGGATTTGGCGGCGCTCACCCGGTTGGCGGCGTAAAAGGACGCGCGACTCCATCGGTAAAGCTTCGGAATCCGCGGACAAATTTTGTTCGATTTCAATTTTCAGTTCTTTATCCGTGGCGTTCGGATCCGGTTGTTTGTGACTGACAACATTCACTTGATTCAAATGAACTGCGCTTGGCAAAGGAAACGTGTTAACGGACGTCGAAGATAAAACAAAAACCGGGACTTCTACCCGGGGCAGGGCATCATTTTCTGTGGGCGCTTTATTAAAATCCGCAAAAGAAACTTTATTGGGCGGGTCTTTTGCGACTCGCGGCTCGTAAACGATTTTTTTGGGAACCGCGTAGACCAGCTGATATCCTTGCGGATACCGCTCTTGCCAGGCTGTTTCATATTTATTCAACAATGTTGAAACCGCCTCTTGCTTGGGTAACAACCGCTTGCATTTAGCCTGGTAAATATAAAGCACGCCCCAAATGACGGCTAAAGCAAAAGCAAATACGGCTAACTCTAAAGCGTATTTTAATAAATGCCCCCGAAATCTTTCGGAATACGGCAAAACAGAACGAAGGTTTCGCGGTTTTATTTTAGGCAAAGGAGAAGCGGATTTTTTAAGCCTTTTTTTGCGCATGGTCAAATCTCAGATTTACCGGTAAGCACCTCGGCCAAACGCCGAATCGATTTGATTTCCGCTTCCACCAAGTCCAAATCATGATCGAGGATAATCAACAAATGCTTGCGGCCTGATTTGACTCCTTGTTTCAATTTAAGCAAGTCCCGGTGAATCCGGCTTAAAAATATCACGCGGCCGCGCAATTGTTTTTTAGCTATGGTTTGATCAACATACTGTAAAAAATACAAGGAAAGATCAATATTAAAATAGGGACGTTCAATCGCCAAAAAACTTTCCGTAATCAGATGATCAAAAATTTTTTCGCCTTTGGAAGTCAACTGATAAACATATTTTTCCGGCCATTTCCCCTCGCGGCCGACATCCTTGCGCACCAAACCCAGCTTTTCCATTTTATTCAACGGATAATAGATGGACTTGATCTTCAGGCCGACAAACGGTTTCATTTCTTCATCAATCAACCGTTTGATTTCATAGCCATGTTTGGGCCCGTCTTTCAACAGGCCGAGAAAAAGCAGTTCATGCTCAATCATACGCCCATTCCGGGATCCTTCGGCATAGAACATCCAGCCTCATGTCTAAATCCCCCGATTAACATAATTTTCCGTATAGGTCAAAATACGGTCCATCATGGCGACGACATTCGGCGGGTTAATCCCCACCGCAGTTTCCGCGGAAAGCATGACGTAATCCGCGCCGTCAAAGACCGCGTTCGCCACGTCCGAAACTTCCGCCCGGGTCGGCCGGGTGTTTTCCGTCATAGTTTCGAGCATTTGCGTAGCCACAACGCTGATTTTTTTCTGATGATTACAATGGCGAATCATGTATTTTTGTAAAACCGGAATCTGATAAATCGGCAAAGAAACCCCCAAATCGCCGCGCGCAATCATGATGCCTTGGCCGGCGGATAAAATTTTTTCTAAATTTTTGACCCCTTCCTGATTTTCGATTTTAGCGATGACTTTGCAACCCGGCAATTTTGGCCGGACAATCTCGATCACGCTCGTAATATCCGGGGCGTTGCGCACAAACGACTGGGCGACCATATCCACGCCATGTTCAATGCCAAATTCCAAATCCCGGCAGTCTTTCGCGGACATGGTTAAGCGTTTTAATTTCAATCTCGGTATATTCACGCCCTTGCGCGACTTTAAAACTCCGCCTTGCACAACCGACAATTTTAAAGCCTCGCCAGTGACGCTCTCGACTTTTAACTGCAACGTGCCGTCATCGATAAAAACATCAAATCCCGGCGAAAATAAGCGGAAATCTCCGTCGAAATCGAACGGAATTCCCCCGCGCCGGAAATCCGCGGGTTTGGTTAAAAAAACTTTTTGACCGGATTGCAACGAGAGGGGCTTGCTTAACTCGCCAATGCGGATCCGATACCCTTCCAAATCCTGCAATACCTGGACGCCAAACCCATATTGCTTATTATTCTGCTTGATAACAGCGATGCGTTCCTGATGCTCAATATACGTGCCATGGGAAAAATTCAACCGGGCAACATTCATGCCCTGTTCCGCCATTTTTTTTAGCACGTTCCGGCTCGTGCTCGCCGGGCCCAGAGTGCAGATGATTTTAGTTTCGCGTTTTTTCATTTGACCTCAAGAAATTTTTTATGCAGCGCGGAAAATACCAAATTCGCGGCTGTCTCTTGTGCCGATTCCGCTAAGGAGACAATCTCCAGACGCACCACAGTGGGACTCTCTTCTCTAAAGAACACCCCGGCTTCCGTTGTGTCAATATGCCCAGGGAGTCCCACAAAAACGATCAACCCTTTAATGCGATTTTGGCTAAAAATGTTCAAATTGATTTCTTTTGCTTTTTCTTCGGAAGGGTCAACGCTTTTCTTTGCGTCAGACGGCAATGGCTTCGTTTTGGCAGTGGCTCCCAAAGCGATGACCGCGTCGAAACAGTCATCAAAGGAACATTGAAAACGCTTCACCTCGGCAGTAGACCGTTTTTTTTCTAATGCATAGGTCGATGTTCCTAAAATTGTTTTAACCGGCTGAACGATATAAGAGCAGCCGTAAAAAACCGCGCTGACCAGCAAAAACATTAACCGGGATCTTGACTTCACCGCTTCCCCTCTCTTTAAAAAATAAATTCCATCCCGCATCCCCCGCGGATTTAACCATAAACAAAAATAGCGTTAAGAACATCATGCCGCCCAATAATCCCGGCCAATTTCCCGTCCTTCATCACCGGAAAAGAATGGATATTCCATTTCACGATCGCCTCCACAATTTCTTGCAGGGTGGTTTGGGGAGTGATCGCGACCAATTTCGAAGTCATGATCTGGGCAACGGGACAATTTTTACATTTCGCCAAAGTTTCGGCGAAATCTTGTCCCCGCAAATCTTCCGGAAGCTGCTCGCGATTTTTCGCAATCTTATCAAGGAACATAAAAAAATCCGTCAGCGTGACTATGCCTAAAATTTTTCCGTTCTTGTCCGTCACCGGATACCCACTGACCCGTTCGCGCAGCAACAAATGCGCCACTTGCGCAACCGGCATATCCGCAGGCACAACAATCACATTCTCGGTCATTATATCTTCCGCGTGGATCTTCGAGAGCATTTTCACCTCCATTTAAGTGGTGTGCCGTTGCATCAGGCGCTGCTGGCTTTCACAAATTTTTTCCAAGCCGATGGCTTGAGCCCTAACCTTACTCAACTCATATTGCAACAGCTTTTCCCGGGACGCTGACCGAGCGACCATTTCTTTCAACTGCTGCATTTCCTTGATGATTGCCTCGCTTGGTTCCTTTAACGGCGCATCGCCGTCCACAGGGCGCAATTGTAAAATACGGCTCTCCAATTCTTTGATCTTGGCGTCTTTTTCCGCTAAAAGCTGCTGGTGTTCGGCGTCTTTTTGCCGTTCATCCGCCAACCGGACATCCAATTCCGCCCGCCATTGCGCGGCCCGCTGTTGAGCATCCGAAATTTTTTCTTCCAGTACCGTGATTTCCTCGCGGGATTGGGTGACATCATTAATTAATTTCTCGCGTTCTGACTCAAATTGTTTTTTAAGCGAGGCGTGTTCTTTAATCAGCCGAGCTTCCACCGACGGCGCGTCCAACTTAGTCTGATCCCGGGCAGTTATCTGCTGTTCCCAAACTGCGGATTTTTGTTTCTCCGCTAATAACATCTGCTCCAAACGACTGTTCTCTTGATTCACCTTTTCCAAAGCGGCACGCGCTTGCGCCAGCTCCGCTGCCAATTCCGTTGCCGGTTTTTCGGCTGCATCCGCTTTGATTTCTTCCGACTTGGCCTTTGCCGAACCTAAGGCTGCAATCAATTCCGCATTTTCCTGCCGGAGTTTATCAATGAGCGCCGACAAATCATTTCCCGCGAATTTAATCGGTTCTCCCGACATATCCGGTGGCTTGACATTGCTCTCCTTTACCATCGGCTCCGGCTCCATCCTCTCTTGTTTCAAAAACTTAATCTCCTCA
>JADFXQ010000034.1 GCA_015233495.1 Candidatus Omnitrophota bacterium
TTTGCAGTAAGGCGTCTTGTTCGTATTGCGACAATTTATCCTGAGTCAGGTGGATGGGATTGCCTTCGCGGAACGCCGCGGCCAATACATTGTTGGATTCCGCTTTAAGCGGGATTTTGATATTTTTTACGGCGCGAAATAAAGACGATTCCGTGGCGTTTTTAGTGATTTTATCTTCTTCGATCAGATCTTCGATATGTTTTGTGGAAGTTGTGACATATTCCCAGATTTTTTGCGCGTGTTCGCCGGAATCCGGGCCAATGGCCATGCGCGGCTCCAGACAGCGTTCTACCGGGTTGACGAGAAAGAGGATTGCCCGGTTAAAGCCGAGACCGGTATGCGAAGTCACGCCCGTCAGAATGGTGTAAAGGATGGTGTTCAATTCCAAAGTGGACCGCATCGCGTTGCTGATTTCATAAAGAATCGCCAGTTCACGCTGGGTCCGCTCGAGATTTTCTTGCAGTTTCGAAACGTCAATTTTGTTTTTCGGCTCAATTTCTAATGAGGGATCCATAATAAAAGTCCTTTTGTCCCGCGAGAAGTCACCGGGTTGATTCTGAGGCGGGAAATGTATAATGGGAAAGATAACATTTCTAAGCAGAGATGTCAAGTTGAGCTGCGAAAAACGCGTTTCCGGCAAATTTATAACAGTTGTAAAACAAATTATATCAAATGTTTAGAAGAGCTTTGGCCTGAAAATTCGCGTGGTTTAGCTTTCTTGACACTCCCTGGACCCTATGATATACTTCTTAACTCTCAAGAGATAAAATGTTAATATTAGGAATCAGCGTCTCAATTAAGGGATATTCGAATCGCACCTCTGGCATGATTTCAATCAATTGGGTCGACCTTTTCATGCTTTGTATTGTTGCCCGGGTAGTGTTAGTCGGGCTGACCACGGGTTTTGTCCCGGGGCTTTTTTATTTTTTGGGGATCCTTTCAGCTAATTTTTTTGCTTTTCATTATTATACCGCTTTCGGAGCTGTCGCGGCAAAATTTTTGCGAATGTCTGTTCCGCTCGCCGATTTGCTGGCTTTTGTCGGCTTGACGGCAATCCCCATCGGGATTTTCGTTTTTGTCCGTTCCGGTTGTCAGATTTTATTCAAGGTGGATGCTAAATCGTTTGTTGACCGTTGGGGAGGATTTGGACTTTCGTTGTTAAGCGCCTATTTGATTTGCGGGTTGATTTTTTTTGGATTGGCGGTTTCCAAAAACACGGTTGTTCGGAAGCAATTGAACGGATCATTTAGTCGATATTTGTTTAAAAAAAGCGGGCCGCGCGTTTATCAAATGTCTTATAAAGGCGTGATCAAACCTTTGTTCCCGAATGAGCCGTTCAATGCCAGCGTTTTGAAATTTGAGGCCGCCGCATCCGGAAAATCCGGTAGTTGAGACCGGGATTGAGTCGGCAAGAGCGGCCGGGAGTTTTGTATGCCTTTGATTCCGGAAGAGGTTATTCAGCAGGTGATTGACCGCTGCGATGTGGTGGAGACCATCGGCGCCTATATTCCGTTAAAACGGGCCGGCCGCAGTTTTAAAGCCTGCTGTCCGTTTCATCAGGAAAAAACGCCGTCTTTTGTGGTGACTCCCGCGAAACAAATTTTTCATTGTTTCGGTTGCGGCGTCGGGGGCAATGTGATTTCGTTTGTCATGAAATTTGAACGCTTGGAGTTTGCCGAAGCGCTGCGCGCGCTTGCGCAGAAAAACGGGATCGTAATCCCGCAAGACACTTTGCCCCGGACGCAAACGGTTGATGATCGGCAGGACATTTTTCGCGTCAATCAGTTGGCAGCGGATTTTTTTCATAAGGTTTTGCTTTCCGGTTCGCACCCGGCATGCGTGAAGGCCAGACAATATTTGCAAGACCGCGGCGTGAATGAGGCGGCGATCGCGCAATTTCATTTGGGATTTTCGCCGGATCAATGGGATGGCTTGACCTCGCATCTGCAGGCGCAAAAGATCCCGCTGGTTTTGATGGAAAAAGCCGGATTGATTATTCCCCGGGATAACGGCAGTGGATATTATGATCGGTTTCGCAACCGGATTATGTTTCCGATTTATGACGGGCAAACCCATTGCCGCGCTTTTGGCGGACGGGCCTTGGAATCCAGCACGGCCAAATATATCAATTCGCCGGAAACCAATGTCTACACTAAAGGCCACCATCTTTATGGATTTGACCTGGCCAAACGGTCGATCATTGACAAGGATCAAGTGATCATTGTCGAGGGGTATATGGATTGTCTGATCCCGTTTCAGGCGGGCGTGACCCAGGTGGTCGCGTCTTTAGGCACCGCGTTAACAGTGGAACAGATCCGTTTGATCCGGCGATATACTCGGCAGATGGTGTTTTTGTATGACATGGACAACGCCGGCGAAGCCGCGATGGTGCGCAGTTTGGATATGCTGGTGGAAGAAGGGATGAACGTCCGGGTCGCGCGTTTGAGCGATGGCGAAGATCCGGATTCCTATGTGCGGCGTTTTGGAGTCGAGGCTTTTCAGCAGCGGATTAAGGAAGCGGAAACATTATTCGCCTACAAATGGCGGTATCTGGGCCGGCATATCGATACAACGAAAATCGAAGGCAAGGCCAAAATCATTGCCGAGATGCTCGGCATAGTCGGCCGATTTGAAAATTTGGTGATCCAGGCGGATTGTCTGCGCCAGTTGAGCCAGGCCTATGGCGTCAGCGAAGACATCCTGCGCCAAGAGATGCGCAAAGGCCGGGACGCGGATTGGGCCGGCCGGCTGCGCCGGGAACCGTCCAGCGTTGGGCCCGTCGCGGTCCATACCCGGTCGTTAGAAATGGATATTTTAAAGCTGCTCTTGGACGCGGAGGAATTGATTGCCGCGACCAAACGGGAATTATCGCCGGCGGATTTTGATGAGCCGCAGATCCGGGCGATCATTCAACAGATTTACGTTTTGCATGACCGGGGAGAGTCGGTCACTCCGGGGAGTTTGATCAACGCGTTCGCGGATTTGACCGCGCGGCAGTTGATCAGCGCGCTCGCGGCGCGCGATGACGGACAAGCCGCGGATACAGTCAGAATGCACGGGGATTATATGCGGCAGATGAAACTGCGCCGAGTGAAAATGAAGCGCGAACATTTGTTGGCCAAGATTAAAGAGGCGGAACATTTAGGCGACAACCATACACTGGGTAATTTAATGCAGGAATTTAACCAATTGATAAAAGTTTCGGATAAAGGATCGACATGAAAGAACCCCTAAAAAAAGAATTGCCTAAAAAAGACAACCCTAAAAAAGAAGATATCCGGCAAGACATTGACAAACTCGTCGAACTGGGCAAGAAAAAAGGTTTCTTGACGTATGACGAAGTGAACGAGGTCCTTTCCGAGTCCGTAGAATCCTCGGAAGAAATCGACAAGGTTTTTGATATCCTCGACGGAAAAGATATCAAGATCATCGAGTCGGATGAAGAAGAGGACGTGGAAAAAATCGACGAGGAATCCCGCGAACAGGAGATCCGCCGGTTGCGGGAAGAAAGCCGGGAGGACGATGTCTACTCGGACAAATTTATTCCCTTGGATGACCCGGTGAAGATGTATTTGAAGCAGATGGGATCGATCCCCTTGTTATCGCGGGAAAAAGAGATTGAATTGGCCAAACGTATCGAAGAGGCGGAAACGCGTTTCGCGGAAGCGCTTTATAAAACGGCTTTTGCCCGCAAAGCGGCTTTGGAGGCGATCGGAAAAATTCTCAAGGAAGAGACCAATCCGGAAGATATCATTAAGGACGAATTGGAGCGCCGCTCGAAATTGATGGCGGATTTAAAAAAGATCAAGGAAGAAGTGGGGCACACGAAAGCCGGTTCGGAAAAATCCGCGGAATTATTGGCAAAATTCAAATTGACCGCCAGTTTTAATGAACACATTGTCGACCAGGTATTAGAGATTATCCACCGCGTTGAACGTTTGGACCGCGTCTTGCACGCGAAACGGAAGCCGGATAATTATAAAGATCTCAAAGAGGAACAGGCCAATTTGGAAAAAAATCTCGGCCAGCCGATCGGTGAAGTTAAAACCGTTTTGATGGATATTAAGACCCGGCAGTCGAAATTTAACAAAGCGAAAAAATTATTGGTCGAAGCCAATCTCCGGCTGGTGGTCAGCATCGCCAAAAAATACATTAACCGGGGATTATCGTTTTTGGATTTGATCCAAGAAGGCAATATCGGGTTGATCCGCGCGGTAGAGAAATTTGAATATCAGCGGGGGTATAAATTTTCCACCTATGCCACTTGGTGGATCCGCCAGGCTATTACCCGGTCGATCGCGGACCAGGCGCGGACAATCCGTATACCGGTTCACATGACGGAAACGATCAATAAAATTATCCGGGTCTCGCGGATGTTTGTGCAGGAATACGGCCGTGAACCGTCGCCGCAGGAGATCGCCAAACAAATGCGGATTTCCGTGTCAAAAGTTAAGGAAATTTTGAAAATTTCCCAGGTGCCGATTTCTTTGCAGACGCCGATCGGCGATGAGGGGGACACGCATTTCGGGGATTTTATCGAAGATAAAAAAGCGGTTTCGCCCGCAAACGCGACTTTGCAATCTATGTTGAAAGATGAAATTCACCATGTTTTGCAGACCCTGGATGAACGGGAACGAAAAATTTTGGAACTGCGTTTTGGGATTTTTGACGGGACAACCCGCACGCTCGAAGAGGTCGGGGCGGAATTTAATGTCACGCGGGAACGCGTCCGGCAGATTGAGTCAAAGGCCCTGAGGAAGCTGCGGCATCCGACGCGGTCGCGGCGGATCAAACAGTTTTTGGATATGGCGGCGAAAGAAGACGAGATCATTTAATGAAATCGGTTGTTTGGTTTTTTATTTTTTTGAAAAAAAGCCTGCCGCGATGCGCGCGGGCTTTTTTTCTTCTGAATTTGCTTCTGTGGTGTTTAGGTTGCGGCGCTGCGAGTTTTGCCCAGGAACAGCCGGCAGCTCCGACGGACGTGGCGCGGACTCCCCGGGAAAACGAGTCTCCGGGGGCCGTGCCCATGACCTTGACATTAAAAGCCGATAAGGAGGCTTTTTACACCGGAGAACCGATACTTTTTGAAGTTGGGTTGAAAAATACATCCCGGCAAACCTGGCGGGTCAAAGATTTGACGAATCAAACTATGTATTGTCTTTATGATCAAGAGCCATGGGGAGCGCAGCAGATTGGGGGAGCGGATTTTGATAGTGTGCCATTGATTGAGCTGCCTCCAGGTCAAGCTCTGGTAAAAAAATTTTTGGGCGCGGCGTTCCCGCAGCCGCGGGAAGTGGAAATTTTTTGTTCCTATTCTTTGACTTTTAAAGGCGTGAATCCCCAGAATGTTTTGCGGATCAAAATAGTTCCCAAGCCGGGATAAGGGATTCGTTTAAAATTGTTTGAAAAACTTCCGGGAGTATGATATTCTAAAAGCCAATTTTTTTGCGGCCTAATATTCGCGTCGACGGATATATGTTGATATAACTATTGGGCCCATAGCTCAGACGGTTAGAGCAGGTGACTCATAATCACTTGGTCCGGGGTTCGATTCCCT
Source organism: Candidatus Omnitrophota bacterium (assembly GCA_015233495.1). Classification (GTDB taxonomy): domain Bacteria; phylum Omnitrophota; class Gorgyraeia; order Zapsychrales; family Zapsychraceae; genus JADFXQ01. The sequence goes on from JADFXQ010000034.1 coordinate 5,558, forward strand.
GTGGGCCCATGAATTTCGCCAAAGGCGAAATGCATAGAGCAATCGAAAATCGATATTCGAAATTAGAAAAAGCGCCTTATTCGATTGCGGTCAAATTTTGATTCACGATTTTCAGGTTTTGAGGTCAATTTCAAAGGGCGCATAGCTCAGTTGGTTAGAGCGCAGCGTTCACATCGCTGAGGTCGAAGGTTCGAGCCCTTCTGTGCCCATGAATATTGAATAAGTGGAAAGTTGAGTTACAGTCGGAAAGATCGAAGGGATCGAACCTCAGGGAGTGTGAGGGAAGAATTCCCTCACGTTTTTGGGGTAACAGGGAGCGAAGCGACCGCCATAGGGGCGAAGCCCCTTGGAGAGGCCGCCCGCAGGGCGTGCCGAGTTCGAGCCCTTCTGTGCCCATGAATATTGAATAAGTGGAAAGTTGAGTTACAGTCGGAAAGATCGAAGGGATCGAACCTCAGGGAGTGTGTTCGAATCTCAAGTTGCAGAATAACGATAATAATCGATTAATGTATTCAAGAAAGAGGTTTCAGTGCCTGATGTTAGCGTAATTGAATTGATCCGCCAGTTGGTCGCTCTGCAAAATATCGATGCCGATTATTATGTTTTGAAGGAACAATTAGACGAAAAACCGGCGCGGCTGGCCCAGATAACCCAAGAGTTTGATAAGAAGAAAGTAAATCTTCACGCGCAGGAAGAAAAATTGAAAACCGCGCTGTTGACACGTAAACAGGTTGAATTGGATTTAAAGGCGAAAGAAGACGCTTTAGCGAAAAGTAATGCGCAGTTATCGCTATTAAAAACCAACAAAGAATATACCGCTAAAATTGGCGAAATCGAGGGCTTGAAAGCGGATCAATCCCAGTTGGAAGAAAAAGTTTTGGTTTCTTTTGAGGAGATTGATAAAGTTACTGCGGAAGTAAATAAAGAAAAAACCGCGTTGGTAGATGATGAAAAACAATATTTGGATGCGAAAGCGCAGATCGAAAAGGACATCGAAGAGATTAAAGGAAAGATGGCGGCTATCGAAGGTCAACGTAAACAATTGCTTCCCGGGATAGACGCCAAACATTTGCGCCGGTATGAACGGATTTTAGAGAACAAAGGCGGGTTGGCCATTGCGCCGGTTCGCAATATGGCTTGCGGCGGTTGTTTTATGAATATCACGGCGCAGACATTAGATAAATTGCGGATGGCAACGGAATTGATTGAATGCGGGATTTGTTCGCGGATTTTATATCTTGAGGATTCGCTTTGAGCGGAAGAATAGAATTGTTTGTCGACGGAGCTTGCCGCGGCAATCCCGGGCCGGCGGGTATCGGGGTGGTCTTGAAACGCGACGGTCAGGTGGTCAAAGAAATTAGTCAGCCGATCGGTGAAGCGACAAATAATATCGCGGAATATTCCGCGTTGATCCGGGGTTTGCAGGAAGCGCTGGCGGACGGATTTAGGGAAATTGAGGCGTACACGGACAGCGAATTGCTGCATCGGCAGATTATTGGCCGGTATCAGATTAAAAATGAGAAATTGGTATTTTTGCACAGTCAAGCAGCAACCCTGATCCGCGGATTTAAAAAATTTCAAATTCAACACGTGCCGCGCGAGCGTAACCGCGAAGCGGATCGTCTGGCGAGCGGAGCGGTTAAAAATAAATCAACCCCGGCGGTTGCCGTTTTGTTTGATCACAAAGCGGAGGAAAGTCCGAGCTCCAGAGAATAGCGCGTCCCGGTAACGCGGGAACCGTATTATTACGGTGATTAGAGCCACAGAGACGAGAAAAGTGAAACGGGTAATCTCCGCGCGGAGAAAGGCCAAATAGGGGAAGAAGGGCAAATGTCCTACGGGTTGTATTCGGCCCGTCATATTTCCGGGTAGGCCGCAAGAGTTGAGAGAGCAATCTCTCAAGTGAGTGGAATAGCCGCCCTCGACTTTGTCGGGAACAGAACTCGGCTTACGGGGTGTTTTTCGGGATACAGTATATGGTATACGGGATACGGTAAAAAATTTTACCGTATCCCGTATACCGCATACCGTATACCGCATACCGTATACCATCAAAACTCAATCGGAGGAGTGTCATGTCAGGTCATAGTAAATGGGCAAAGATCAAGCATAAAAAAGGCGCGACCGACGCCAAACGCGGCGCGGCTTTTACGAAGGTTATTCGGGAAATCACTTCCTGCGCCAAGGCGGGCGGGGGGAACCCGGAAACCAACGTCGCTTTGCGCGCCGCGATTCAGCGGGCCAAAGGCATTAATATGCAGTCTTCGAATATCGAAAACGCGATTAAAAAAGGGACCGGCGAACTTCCCGGCGTGGTTTATGAAGATTTTTCGTTTGACGCGTATGGCCCGGGCGGCATCGCGATGATTATCGTTGGATTGACCGACAATAAAAACCGGACTACCGCCGAGATCCGCAATGTCTTGAGCAAAAAAGGCGGCAATTTGGCTTCACCCGGCAGTACGTCTTATTTATTCGCGAAGAAAGGATTTATCTCGATTGAAAAGGATAAGACTACGGAAGATGATTTGATGACCATCGCCTTGGACGCTGGCGCCGAAGACATCAAATTGGAAGGGAATTATTTCGAAGTCACGAGCGGTCCGGCGGATTTTGAAAAGGTCAAAGGAGCCATAAAGGCTAAAAATATACCCACCGTTACCGAAGAAGTGACGATGATCCCGAGTACTACGATGCGCGTTGGCGGTTCGGAAGCAAAGCAATTGTTAGGTTTGATGGAGGCTTTGGAAGACCAAGAGGATGTGCAAAACGTGTACGCGAATTTCGATATTCCTGATGAAGAGATGGAAAAGCTGCAGCAGGAATAGTCGGAGGTTCACGGGAAAATCGCGGTATTCTTCGTCGATGAGTGGGAAACATTTACCCCCTTGCCGCGATGAGAGTGCTTGGCATAGATCCTGGACTTAAGGCCACCGGTTATGGTTTGATCGATATCTACGGGAATGATTGCCGGCTGATTGAAACCGGCACGATCATCACCTCCGCGGACGATTCTCTGCAAAATCGCATCGGTAAAATTTATCGTTTGCTCGCCGAGTTTATTTCCGAATTTCAGCCGCAAATTCTCGTTTTAGAAAAACTTTACGCGCATACCTTGCATCCGATGACCGCGAGTGTATTGGGTCATGTCCGCGGCGTGATTTGTTTGTTGTGTTCTCAAAAAAATATCGGGTTAGTGGAATACAGCCCGAAGCGGATCCGCCAGGCGATTACCGGCAACGGCAACGCGGCCAAGACCCAGGTCAAACGCTTGGTTGGGCATATGTTGGGGATTGATGAAGCGAAGTTGACGTTGGATGCCGGTGATGCGTTGGCCTTGGCGTTGGGATATAAATTCATGACCTCATTCCCCTCCCCCGCGAAGCGCGGGGAGGGGCAGGGGAGGGGGGCAGACGTTGGAAGGTCTGCCATGCAGAGTAAGGAACAGGTATGATCAGCCGGATCCGCGGAAAATTAGTCGAGAAAAAAGATTTTGCCGCTTTGGTAGATGTCAACGGCATGGTTTATGAAATCGCGGTCCCGGTGGCTATCTTACAGCGTCTGGATGAAATGCTTGGTCCGGAGGGCCATATAACGCTCGAGACATATCATTATTGGCAATTGACTCCTTCGAGCGGCACCCCGGTTTTGATCGGATTTTCCAATGCGGTGGAACGGGATTTTTTTCTGCAATTCATTTCCGTGTCCGGAATCGGCCCCAAGGCCGCGGTCAAGGCGATCAATAAATCTATCGCCGAGATTGCCAAGGCGATTGATCAAGGTGATCTGGGTTATTTAAAAACTCTGCCCGGTATCGGCGCCCAGCGCGCCAAGGAGATCGTAGCCAAATTGCAGGGTAAGGTTGGCAAATTCGGGTTGATTCAGGACCACGGGAAAAAAATCAATCCCGCGACAGCTCCGATCACGATCGACTGGCAAGCCGAGGCCCTGGAAGTCCTGTTGCAATTGCAATACAAAAGGCCGGAAGCCGCGGACATGATCGCCAAGGCCGTAGAACGCCGCAAAGATATTCAGACCGCGGAAGAATTGTTAAACGAGATTTATAAGCAGCGGATTAAGGGGCAGGGTTGAGGGAGGAAAATTTATGGACGAGAAATTTGAGCAGTTGCCGGAAAGAGAGGCGCCGCAAGAGGCGACCGGCGAGCAGAGTTTGAATTATGTGCGAGGGGCGATCGAATCTTTGTTATTCGTCAGTGAACGTCCGGTTTTGCTCGACGAGATTAAAAAGGTTTTGAACACGGTCACGGTGCCGGAGGTGAAGAAAATTATCGCGGATTTAACGGCGGAATACAGCGGACGGAAAGCCGGGATGAGCATTGTTGAGATTGCCGGCGGGTATCAGATGCTGACCAATCCGCAGTACGTCTCGTATATCCGGGATTTTTATAAGACCAAACATAAGGAAAAATTGTCCAAGCCGGCTTTGGAATCCTTGGCGATCGTGGCGTATAAACAGCCGGTGACGCGTGCGGACATTGAATTGATCCGCGGGGTCAATTCCGACGGAGTGATGACCCATTTATTGGACAAGGAATTGATCAAAATGGTTGGCCGCAAGGACGTGCCGGGCAAGCCGTATTTGTACGGGACGACCAAACAATTTTTGGAATATTTTGGTTTGCGCTCTTTGGAAGACCTGCCTAAGCTGGAAGAATTTGTCGATATGCTGACTAAGACCGAGGAGGAAAAGGCCGGGATTTTACCGGTGGAAGACGGCGCCGCTGATCTGCCGAACGAAGAATTTGCCGCTCCCGACTCGGCTGCCAGGGAGCCCGCGATTCAAGAACCCAACACGGAGGAGTCTCATGACACTCAAAGACCTGCGTCTGAAAATTGACGGGATTGATGAACGGATTGTTCAGCTTTTGAATGACCGGGCCAAGCTGAGTCAAGCGATTGGACAGAATAAACTGCGCGATGGTCAAGCGGTTTACGCGCCGCACCGGGAAAAAGAGGTGTTGGACTTTATCCGTAAAAATAATCAAGGCCCGCTGACGCCGGCGGCTTTGCAGGCGATTTATTGCGAGATTATGTCATCCTCGTTGGCTTTGGAAAAATCTTTGCGCGTCGCCACGCTCGGCACGGCGGGGTCGTTCACTTCGATAGCGGCGCGCAAAAAGTTCGGATCGCAGATTGAATACGTGGATTGCCGTTCCGTCTGGGAGGTGTTTCGCCGGGTGGCGCAGGCGGACTGTGATTATGGGGTGGTGCCAATTGAAAATTCAACCGAAGGCGCGGTAACCCACACGTTTGACGCCTTGTTGGAAACCGAATTAAAAATTTGTTCGCAGGTTTTGGTCAAGGTCTCGCATTGTTTGTGCGCCAAGACGGAATTCGGGAACATCAAAAAAATTTATTCCAATCCGCAGGTGTTTGGTCAATGCCGCAATTGGCTGCAGAATCATTTGGCGGCGGCACAGCAAATTCCGGTAGCGACCAACACCGAGGCGGTGGCCTTGGCCGCGAAAGAAAAAAACGCGGCCGCGATCGCTTCTCAGGAAGCGGCCAAGCTTTACGCGGTTCCGGTGTTAAGGCGCGATATTCAAGACATCGCGCATAATACCACCCGGTTTTTGATTTTGGGCCAGCAAGACGCCCAGCCTACCGGATCGGACAAGACCTCGATTTTGTTCTCGGTGAAAGACAAAGTCGGCGCTTTGTATCATATGTTAAAACCGTTTTACGATCAGAAAATCAATCTGACGAAGATCGAATCAAGACCGTCCAAGAAAAAGGCCTGGGAATATAACTTTTTCGTCGATTTCGCCGGCCACCGCTTGGACCCGAAAGTCCAAAAGGCCCTGGCGAAATTAGAACCTATGTGCCAGTACCTGAAAGTGCTGGGCTCATATCCGGTGGTGGAATGAGCATCGGCCGCTTCTGATTTGTGGTGAAAAAATATGGATAAAAGGGATCAAATCGACATTGAGGCCTGGAGGCGATCGCGAGGATAAAACGCCCTGCGTCGAAAAAGCGGAATTGACATTGAGCGGTTGAAAATTTATATGGCAGTGCCGGCCATTGAGAAATTGCGGAGCCTGGCGCGCCGCCAAGCTTTTCATTTGAAATGGATGACGCCGCAGCGACAGACAGTCCGGGAAGCATTGCGGCTAAGGGTTTTTAATACTTTATATTGGCCGTCCGGGATAAACGAGAATACAGGGGCCGAGAATTTTATGGAGAAAAATGTCATGAAAAATGCTGCTAAAAAACCTATATTTCAGGTTAAGCCTTATGTGCCCGGCCGGCCGATTGAGGAGGTTAAGCGGGAGTATGGGCTTAAGAGTGTGATCAAGCTGGCTTCGAATGAGAATCCTTACGGACCTTCGCCTAAGGTAATGGCCGCGATCAAGAAAGCGGCGCTGGGTGTGAATCGTTATCCGGACGGGGGTTGTTTTATTCTGCGTCAGGAATTGGCGAAACGGCTGAAAGTCGGGCCGGATCAGTTGGTGTTTGGCAATGGTTCGGATGAAACGATTGTGCTTGCCGTGAAGGCGTTTGTCCAAGAAGGAGATGAGGTAATCATCGCGCAGCCCACATTTCTGGTCTATGAGATTGCCTCGCGTTTGGCTGGCGCGGCAGTCAAGGCGGTTGCGTTAAACGGATTCAATTATGATTTGAACGCGATGCGGGTCGCGGTTACAGCCAAGACGCGGATTATTTTTCTGGGAAATCCGGATAATCCGGCCGGCTCATACATCCCGCGGGACGCCTGGGAAAATTTTATCCGTTCCGTCAGGAAAGATATTCTTATTTTTATTGATGAAGCGTATTTTGAATTCGTCGATGCCCCGGATTACGGCGATTCCATAACGTTAATCAAATCTTATAAAAACGTTGTGGTCAGTCGTACCTTCTCTAAAATGTATGGACTGGCGGGTTTGCGGATCGGCTATGCGGTGGCGGACGCCCAGGTCGCGGATATTTTAAACCGGGTCCGCGAGCCGTTTAACGTTAATTCTTTAGCCCAGGCCGCGGCTGTGGCGTGCTTAAAGGACTCGGCGTTTTATCGCCGGATAGCCAAAGAATCCGCGGCCCAGCGCGAATGGATTTACGGCGAGTTGGACAAGCTTGGCGTGGAATACCGCCGTACGTTTACGAATTTCGTGCTCATTAAAACCAAGCTTCCGGCTGCGGATTTATCGAAACAATTATTGCGGCAAGGCGTGATTATCCGCGATATGAGCGCCTGGGGTCTGGATCATTATATCCGAGTCTCAATCGGAAAGCCGGCGGAAAACAAACGGTTTATTAAAATATTAGGCTCTTTGTCATTTTAAACGGTTTAGCACGCTTGCTAGCCGGTTTAAAATGTGAAAGAGGCAAATTTAGCAGGGGATTGTATGATCGTAGTTTTAAAATCAGAAGCCACGGAAGCTCAAATTCAGCATATTTTGGACAAGGTTCAGAAGCTGGGGTTGAAGCCGCACATTTCCCGCGGCGTGGAAAAGACTATTATCGGTTTGATCGGTCCGGAAGACGCGCTCCAAGTGACGCCGCTCGAAATTTATCCCGGCGTGGAAAAAGTTATCCCGGTTTTATCGCCATACCGGTTGGTGTCGCGGGAGTTTAAAAAAGAGAACAGTGTCATTCGGGTCAATGACCGGATTGCTTTTGGCGATAAGCAAGTTCCGGTGATTGCCGGCCCGTGTTCGATCGAAAGTCTGGAAGGTTTAAGGCGGATTGCCGGACAGGTTAAAGCCGCGGGAGCCACGGCTTTGCGCGGCGGGGCGTTTAAGCCGCGGACCTCGCCTTATGATTTTCAAGGCTTGGGCGAAGAAGGCTTGAAATACATGCAGGCGGTGGGAAAGGAATTCGGTTTAGCTACCGTGACAGAAGTAATGGACACGCGCGATGTGGAGTTGATCGGCAGTTACGTGGATATGTTTCAAATCGGGGCCCGTAATATGCAGAATTTTTCTTTATTGCGGGAAGTCGGCAAAACGCATAAACCGGTAATTTTGAAACGCGGGATCAGCGCGACTATTAAAGAATGGTTGATGTCGGCGGAGTATGTGTTATCGACGGGTAATTTCAACGTGATTTTGTGTGAACGCGGTATCCGCACTTTTGAAACGGAAACGCGCAATACCTTGGATATCAACGCGATCGCGGTAGCCAAACAAAAATCGCATCTGCCGGTTATGGCGGATCCCAGCCACGCCACTGGGCGATGGGGGATAGTGGGAGCCGCGGCCCGGGCCGCGCTCGCTGCCGGCGGTGACGGGTTGATGATCGAGGTGCATGATAATCCGCAAGAGGCTTTTTCGGACGGCGAGCAGTCTTTGCTGCCGGGAAATTTCGCCGGGTTGATGCGGGAATTGCGCCGGGTGGCGGAGGCCGTGGATCGGAGAATCTAAACAGGACACAAGACACAGGACACAAGTCAGGTCGTTAATGTATTGGAAGTATTTTGTGGTATGTGCCTGAGGCATGATTTTCAAATAGAATACTTGTGTCAGGTGTCTGGTGTCAATATTAAAAGGATAATTATGATTTTTAAATCTTATATGTTTAAACGGGTCGCGATCATCGGCGTGGGTTTGATGGGCGGATCATTAGCGATGGCCTTGCGGAAAAAGGAAATGGCAAAAGAAATTGTGGGGTATTCGCAGCGGCACGCCACACTGGTTAGCGCGCTTAAGGATAAGATTATTGACGAAGGCGTTGCGGAACCGGCGCTGGCCGTGCGTAACGCGGACTTAATTGTTTTAGCTACTCCCGTGCAGCATATCCTGGCGGTTTTGCCCGTGATTGCCGCGCAGGTTAAACGGGGCAGTATGATCACGGATGTGGGGAGCACGAAAGGGGAGATCGTGGAAATTGCCGAAAAAGTATTTCCGGCTCCGGGTTTTTTTATTGGATCGCACCCATTGACCGGTTCGGAAAAACGCGGCCTAGAAAACGCGACTCCGGATCTTTATCAAGAGGCGCTTTGTTTAATGACACCGACGGAGAAAACCAACCCCGTGACCAAGGAAAAAATCAAGCAAATGTGGGCCCGGGTCGGCTGCCGGGTGGAAATGTTGAAGCCGGAGGAGCATGACGGCGCTATGGCTTATGTCAGTCACTTGCCGCATTTGTTGGTGTTTGCTCTTATGGGAGTTATGCCGTCCGATTATTTGAAATTAGCGGGACCGGGACTCAAAGACACGACCCGGATAGCTTCGTCCGCGCCGCAGATTTGGAGCGATATTTTTGCTTCCAACAAGCGGCCTTTATTGCAAGGATTGGATGAAACCATCAAACGTTTGGCAGAGTTTCGCCGGGCGATAATTAAAAAAGACGAAAAAACGGTGCTGGATTTTATCAGTCAGGCGAAAGAAAAAAATGACCTTTGGCGGAAATAAAAAAAAATGTCCGGGTTTTATTGCCGTGGCGATTGATGGCCCGGCCGGCGCAGGTAAAAGCACGGTTGCTAAACGTTTGGCCCAACGTCTGGGCTTCGCTTTTTTGGATACCGGGGCGATGTACCGGGCTTTGACTCTCAAGGCCATGCGCTTGGGATTGAAATTAGAGGATGAATTGGCATTAACCGCTTTGGCGCAAAACACTAAAATCGATTTGGAAGATAAAGGCGAGGGGCTGATCGTGAGTTTGGACGGCGAGGATGTGAGCCAAAATATCCGCACCGTGGAGGTAACGAACAACACTTTTTACATTGCCCGCGTGAGCGGAGTCCGGGCGATTCTGGTTCGCTGGCAGCAGGAGATCGGGGCTTGCCGGAATGTGGTCGCGGAAGGCCGGGATATCGGCACCGTGGTTTTTCCGCGGACAAAATACAAATTCTATTTAGACGCGGATGTCGAGGAACGGGCGAAGCGCCGCCACGCGGAATTGACCGCGAAAGGCAAACCGATCGATTTTGAGGAGGTGCTCAAAGATGTGCGGGACCGGGATCATAAAGATTTCACCCGCAAAGTCGGGCCGCTCAAAAAAGCCGAAGACGCGGTGGTTATTGATTCAACGAAGATGACGGTTGAGGAAGTCATTGATACATTGTGCAAACACATCATCGGTGAAACAAAGGATAAAATGACAAAGGACAAAATTTAAAATTCAAAACGCGCGGCAGGGGGTTTGTTCTTTGGCGCTTTGAATTTTGTCATTTGTCATTTTAAATATATGGATACATCTCTCATTCGTAATTTTTCTATTATAGCCCACATCGACCACGGTAAATCAACCCTGGCGGACCGGCTTTTATTATTCACCGGGGCGATTGATGAACGCAAGTTCAAAAATCAACTGCTCGACGACATGGATCTGGAGCGGGAGCGGGGGATCACGATCAAGGCCTCGGCGGTGCGGCTGGCTTATAAAGCCAATGACGGGAAAGATTATGTTTTTAATTTGATTGACACGCCGGGGCACGTTGATTTTTGCTATGAAGTCGAGAAATCGTTGCGCGCCGGGGAAGGCGCGTTGTTGATCGTTGATGCCACTCAAGGCGTGGAGTCCCAAACCGTAGCGAATTACTTTCTCGCCGTTGACAATAATCTGGAAATCTTGCCGGTCCTGAATAAAATCGATGTGACAACCATTGATCTGGATTATATGAAAATTCAGTTGATGGACACTTTGCATTTTCATGAGAAAGACATTGTGCCGGTGTCGGCAAAAGAGGGGATCGGGATTAAAGAACTGTTTGAAAAAATCGTCGCTTTTATTCCCGCGCCGGAAGGCGAGAGCGCCGCGCCGCTCAAGGCGTTGATTTTTGATATGAAATATGACATTTATAAAGGGATCATCATTTATATCCGGGTGTTTGACGGGATTGTCCGATCGGGCAAACGGATCAAGATGATGCATATGGACAAAGAATATGGCATCGAGGAGGTCGGGGTATTCACGCCGGGCCCGGTTAAAGTTAAGGAACTGGCGGCGGGCGAGGTCGGTTATATTACGTGCAATATCCATGAGCCGCGTTTGGTGCGGATTGGCGACACGGTTACTGACGCGGACCGGCCGGTTGCCGAACCTTTGCCCGGATACCGCCACTTGAACCCTTTGGTTTTCTGCGGCGTATATCCGGTGAATTCCAAAGATTTTATGGCTCTGCGGGAAGCGATTGAAAAACTGCGGCTCAATGATCCGAGTTTTGTTTCCGAACCGGAGAGTTCACAGTCGTTCGGTAATGGATTCCGCTGCGGTTTTTTAGGGCTTTTGCACATGGATATTATTCAGGAACGGTTGCAGCGGGAATATGACCTTAATTTGATTCTAACCACGCCGAATGTCCAATATGTTATTGAGATGCGCGACGGCCAGCAGCTGCATATTGAAAGCCCGAATGATCTGCCGGACGCTGCGCGGATTGCCCAGATTAAAGAACCGTTTTTGCAGGTGACGATTTTAACGCCGGTTGAGCATATGGACGGAGTGATGGAGCTGGCCAAACGCAAAAGGGGAACTTTTGTGAGCAGTGAATTTTTGTCCGACCGGATGAAAATAGTTTTTGATATGCCCTTGTCGGAAGTGATCGTGGATTTCAACGATATGCTAAAGTCAATCACCCGCGGGTACGGGTCGATCGATTATAAGTTTAAGGATTATTTGCCGACGAGTGTGTCAAAACTCGACATTATGATCAACGAAAAAATCTGCGACGCGTTTTCTTTTCTGGTGCATAAAGACAAGGCTTATGAAAAAGGCTTAGCCTTAGTCACCAAGCTGAAGGATTTGATTCCCGCGCAATTGTTTGAAGTCAAGGTGCAGGCGTCTTGTGACGGCCGGATCATCTCGAGCGCCCGGATCAAGGCAATGGGAAAGAACGTTACCGCGAAATGTTATGGCGGCGACATTTCGCGCAAGCGCAAGCTTTGGGAGAAGCAGAAGGAAGGCAAGAAGAAGTTGAAGCAGATCGGCAACGTGGAAATTCCGCAGGAAGCATTCACCGCGGCGCTAAAATTATAGAGCAGGTTTAAGCCTTGAGGTTGAAGGTTCAAGGGAGGAGTGGGAATGAAGAAAATGATCGCAAATTTGCAAAAGAAATGGAAAGAGTCCACGCAGCTGCGCGAATGGGTTGAATCCTTGGTGATCGCTTTTATCTTGGCGATGTTTATCCGGACATTTTTCGTGCAAGCCTTTAAAATTCCCAGCGGTTCGATGCGCATGACCCTGATCGAGGGCGACCGTTTGATGGTCAATAAAATGCGTTATGGCCCCAAAATTCCTTTTACAAAAAAACGGATTCCCGGATACGCCAAACCGCAGCGGGGAGATGTTATTGTTTTTATTTATCCGCAAGATAAATCGCGGGATTTCATCAAGCGCCTAATTGCTTTTGGCGGCGAGACAGTGGAAATTCGTAATGGAGCAGTTTGGATTAATGGCCGGCTGGATACCACCGCTGCTTTACAGAACCGGTATTATTATAATATGGGGATGTACGGGCAGGCAGGGCAACCGGTGAAAGTCCCGCCGGGTTTTGTTTTTGTAATGGGGGATAATAGCCAATCTAGTCATGACAGCCGCTTTTGGGGATTTTTGCCGGAAGAAAATATTCTCGGCCGGGCCGAAGGTATTTATTGGCCTTTGAACCGGATAAAATGGTTGAATTGATGAGCCCGGGGATCTGCCGCTTATAATTTTTATCAGGAGAAGAATTCGGATTTGCGAAGATCATTATGGGTCTAACCCTTGCCAGTAAAATCACTATCGCCCGTATTTTGGCGGCGCCTTTTTTCATTGCCGCGGTGCTTTCCTACACGCCGGAAAAAGATTATTTGCGTTTTGTGGCGCTGTATATTTTTTTATTCGCGGCAGTTTCGGATCTCCTCGATGGTTTTGTGGCCCGGCATTTTCAGCAGCATTCGAAAGCCGGCGCAGTGTTGGACCCTTTGGCGGATAAGATTCTGTTGATGAGCGCGTTTGTTTGTCTTTATGCGATGGGAAATGCGTTCACGGGATTCCATTTTCCGATTTGGTTTATTGTGATCTTGATCAGCCGGGATGTTATTTTGATGGTCGGCACAGTTGTCGAATATGTGATCCGCGGCGACCTTGACATTGTCCCTTCCGGTTGGGGGAAATCCACGGCCTTTTTAGAATCTTTGTGTATTGTCGGATTTTTGCTGCAGTTGCCGCTGTCCCGCTGGTTGTGGCCGGCTGTTTTTGTGGCGGCGTGTGTTTCGCTTTTTCAATATGTTTATCGAGGAATGAAATTGCTTCCCCCTTACGGAGGTAAAAAATGAGACTGATTTTAGGCATATTGATTAGTTATTTGATCGGCGCGATCCCGACCGCGTATATTTGGGGAAAGGTGACTAAGGGAATTGACATCCGCAGGCACGGTTCCGGCAATGTTGGCGCGACCAACGTCTTTCGTGTTTTGGGCAAGCAAGCCGGGGTGATTGTATTGTTGATTGATATTTTAAAGGGGGTTGTTCCCACTGCCATAGTTGCGGACGCTTTGGGCCAGACCGAAATGTGGCAGCGGATTCTGATTTCATTGTGCGCGGTCGGAGGGCATAATTGGACGGTTTTTTTGAATTTTAAAGGCGGCAAGGGCATTGCGACCAGTCTGGGCGTTTTAATCGGTTTGGCTTGCCGTATCCCATCCATCCGGATGGTGTTATTAGGAACTGTGACAGCTTGGATCGCCTGTTTTTTAAGCTCGGGGATTGTATCTTTTTCCTCCATTGTCGCGGCGGTCTGCTTGCCGGTTTTGATGGTCTGGACTGGCCAGCCGTTTGCTTTGATTTTGCTGGGAGTGATTTTTTGCCTGTTTGTGGTTATCCGCCATAAAGCGAATATTAAGCGTTTGATCGCCCTCCAAGAACCGCGCGTTAAAATTTTCGGCCGGAAATAATTGTTTTTATTTTTTTCGCTTTCCCCTGTCCCGCGAGCCGGGAATATTCCGTTTTATCGACGATAAAAATCATTTTACTTTAAAAAGAAAGCGTTTTCTTGAAACGGCTGTTCTGGCCTTGCCGCAACTCCTTGGGATGTTAAACTTTAAGTGAGAGGGGTTAACGGAGGATGGAAAAGCTGGACTGCCGATAGGCAGGCGCCGAGGCCAGAAATGAAAAAAATCCTTTTTCAAAAAGATATTGATTTCGCTCAAAAAACCAAGGCATTGGCGATTTCGCAGAAATCCCAAGACGAAGAGTCTTTTACCCATATTCGCAAACGATTTGTCTATCAAGTAGCGCAAGTTACGAATACTCAAGAAGATCTCGAAGGCCCGCAGATCAAAATATGCAAACAGATTGATCATAAACGCCGGATTGAGCGGTTTCATTTTCAAGTGTACGGTTCTTTTTTTATGAATCATAACCGTTCGATTCTTAAGGTCGGTTTTCAGCACACATTAGATATCGATATTTTGTGGAAACACTTCTCCTCCAAGAAGTCAGCGATTCTGGCCTAAACACCCGAAAACGCTGAACGGCGCCAGCGGACGGCACAATATTGTCGTCCGCTGTTTTTTTATTCCCAAACGAACCAGAAAATAGGGAACGGTCAATAGATCCTTACCCCCTTGATTCATAAGAACATGCTTCATGCGAAGCAATTTATCGAGATCAACAGGTGGTACCAAGAGCAGTTGTTGATTTAAGTCAGGTTTCTTTTCAAGAGC
>JADFXQ010000035.1 GCA_015233495.1 Candidatus Omnitrophota bacterium
TTATTCCGATCGACGTAAGACTGGCCTAAGATGCTGTCTTTGAGTTTGCGTTTGTACCAAGCGGCCAGAATAAAGGAATGGACCGCTTGACGCAGCGGCGCAAAATTCCGGCCTTCATTCACTTCTTTTTCAATTGCGGGGATAATGACTTCGCGAGTAATCCGAGTGGCAATCGCATTGTCCATCCTGCGGGCTGGCGCGACTGATGTTTCGCCTCGCGTGTAGGGGCGCCCGTTGTGGAGACTGCGCCACGATAACGGGCGCCCACGAGGGGCGCCCCTACATCATTGACGTTGGATACCACCGCGCGTTGAACGTTATAATCTTGTTCCAGCATAACCTTCAACTGGCTTTCCACAATGAACGCGGTCGCCTCACCAACTTTCGGCGCGGGATTTTCGTAAACTACGGATTTCGACGGGACAATCCACACTTTATTGAACGTATCCACCGGGATGTCCGTCGTCCCATAGCGCTTCTGCGCCTCGGCGTATATCCTGTCCCAAAATTCTTTCCCCTTCGGGGTGGCCGGGTCTAACAGCGACGCAGTCAATTGTTTCAACAAATAGTCCTGCGCTAAAATGTCGCGGCCCAAGTCAGTCACGCCAAACGCTTCGGGAATCACGCGGTTTTTTTCATAAGGCGAAAGGTTCACCCAAAGATCTTTTTCCGGGACTGTAAGCGCGGCGAGGAAATATTTGATAAGAAGGTGAGAAATCTGTTCCAAATTTTGCGATTGCTTCGCGCTGTCTAAAATAAAATCCACACGCAACGGATTATCCGCGTATACCTTGATCCCTTTCAACAAAGGCGGGACAAACGCCGGGCTCATTTCCACCCGGCTCCCGGCCGCAGGCAACACAAACCCCGCCCGCCCCGCGCCTTGGCCATAAACAAAATGTTCCGGAGCAATTACCTGAACGCAAAAAATGGCTAAAACTAAAATTAACGCGGCAGTCCCGCGTCTGAAAATTGTGTTAATCAAGTTCATAATTCCCTATTTTATTTAATTCTTTACTGGAAGTGGTCGGTTCAAATATATACGACAATCTCGGAAATGGCAAATTTTTCGGGGGGAAAACCAATTTGACTCTTGGCGTAAGGCATGGTGTATTTATTCCAGAAACTGTCATATTTTGACAGTATGTGTAAAAATTAAAAACATGAAAACCCTGACCGAAATCATTATTGAAAAAATCAATGCTGATATCTTTTAACATTCAGCATTTGCAACCTGCGTAACAGGTCCGGCGGATAGACGATATTCGCTCTTATTGAGTGGTTAAAACCGTCCGCCGGGTAGAGTCGGCGGGGTTTGCGGGGGTAGATTCGGGGGCTTGGGAGATGACAGGCCCGGCCCAAATGAAGACGGTTTCGGTGAAACTGCCACCGGAGCAGCCGGAGGAACAGCCGGCACGCCAGGACCTGGTTGCGCCGGCGCGGCATCCGTGAACGCAAGATAACCGAGCAAAAATAGATTTGCCATAGGAAATAAAATTAAAACGCCAATCCACGACTCCCGCTGCCTAGCCTGCGCGATTTCCATCCAGAGCACAACATCCAGTACCATCATACCAAGATATCCGATAACCGGGATACACATACAGATCACATAAAGCAAGATCCACCACCGGGGGCGTTTGGCTATGTCGCATAACAGCAGGATATTAAAAAACGGAATCCAGGCTAACCATGCCTGCGGCGCGTTGGTTTTAACGGCTATGAATTGCAGACATAACGAACAATAAACATACATAAACAGCCAAATAATCAAAACTCCGACGATCAGCGGTATAACCAAGGGAATAAACGTATTGCAAAGTTTTTTCCATTGCGCCTGCACTTCGCCCGGATGCTCTTTGGACCAATGTTTTACCTTGGACAGAAATTGCGGCCAGGCATGACGATGTTTTAACGCCCAGAGCGCTTCCTTGGTCAGCGAAAACTCCTCATCCAAATTAGGCACGGGCACAATTTTTTTCTGGGAAGTGGCGGCTATTTCCTGGTTCTCTTTGGCGATTTCTTGTAAAACAGCGATTTGCGCTTTTTGGTCATCTTGACGTTTTTTTTCAATCGCTTTTTGGCAAAGATCGATTTTCGCCAACACTTCCGGCTGCATCGCGGCGTCCGCCAAGGGCAGGGCCTGTTGATAAAGCGCCAACGCGCCAGTCCAGTCGTCTTTTAGCCAAGCCTGGTCTGCCGCGCGGATAATCCCGAGCGATTGGATACCCTTAAGCAGCAACTCCACCTGACTCCGGAAGGGGCTTTGCGGAAAGGACTTAAGATGTTGCTGCAAAGTGAGTTGCGCGTCATAGTAGGCCTTATCTTGAAAGAGCTGCTGCCCAACCCGAAACTCCGCCTCATCGGCAAAATGGGAATCCGGGTCGAGCGCGACCACTTTGCGAAACCCCATCAAAGCAAAATCCTTATTGCCTTCGGCCAAACTTCGCTTAGCGTCTTGAAATATCACGGCAGCATCTTGTCCAAACGCGCTCACCGCGCACCCGGCCAAAATGAAAAAAACCAAAATAATTTTTTTCACAGCTTCCCCTTTATTCAATTTTCGCCAAAAACGCGGTTTTGTCCAAAGCCTTCATGTATGCGTCTTCCGGTTTCACCCGCTTTGCCCATACCAAATCTGACAGGCACTCGTCCATCAAAACCATACCTTTGCCGCGGTTCAATTGAATTTCGGAAATCAATTTGGATGCGTCGCCTTCCATAATTATCGGGCTTAATCCCGGAGTCTTCAGCAAAATCTCATACGCCACCCAACGCCTTGTCCCATCGCTGCCGCGCAGCAGCTGCTGCGAAACCACGCCTTGCAGCGTGTTGGAAAGACCGGTGCGGATCTGATTTTTTTTATTCGCCGGAAACACATCGATGATCCGATCAATCGTCTTGGCCGCGGAATTGGTATGCAAGGTGCCAAAAACCAGAATCCCCATTTGCGCCGCGGTCAAAGCCAACAAGATCGTTTCCGGATCGCGCATTTCTCCCACTAAAATAATATTCGCGTCGCTCTTGATAGCGCCGCGCAAACCCGACGCGAACGATGCCGTGTCGAGGCCGACCTCCCGATGCGCGATCAAACATTTCTGATTTTGATGGACGAACTCCACCGGCTCTTCAATGGTCACGATCTTTTTCCGGGTAGTCCGGTTAATGTGATCGATGACCGCGGCTAAAGTTGTGGACTTGCCGCTTCCCGTCGGCCCGGTGATTAAAACCAAACCGGAACGCAATTCCCCGAATGATTTCATCACCTCGGGCATATTCAATTTTTCCAAAGGCACGATCTCCGACGGAATGATGCGGAATACCGCGCCGTAACCATGGGCCTGGCGAAAATAATTCGCGCGGAAACGCGCCCGCGTCCCTAAGTTATAAGCAAAATCTAAATCGCCGGCATCCAAATATTTCCGCCAACGCTCCGGAGAGACAATTTCTTCCAACATTTGCAAAATGGAATCTTCCGGCACAATATCACTGCCCACAATGTCCTGCAAATGACCATGCACGCGAACCTTAGGCCTGCGGCCTTGGGCTAAGTGCAGATCCGAGCCGGCCACTTCGATCAATTTATAAAAAAGCGCGTCAATTTTAGCCAACCGGGCCTCCCGACTCTAAGTAAGACGCGAACAAAGACGGATTGATCGCCCGGTTGTAAGCCTCTTCGCCGCTAATCAAAAGTTGATCCACCAAATCCTTTAAGGAATGATCCAGCAAAACCATGCCGTCATTTTTTCCCATGGCGATCGCGTAATTCAATTGTTTGGTCCGTCCGCTGCGGATCATATTCGCGGCTGCCACATTCATCACCAAAACCTCATAGGCGGCGACCATGCTCTGACCGTCCACCCGCGGGATCAATTGCTGGCAAATAACACCGCGCAAAGATTCGGAAATCATGCTGGCGATAATCGTTTGCTCATCCGGCGGAAAAGAATTGATCAGCGAAGTCACGGTCTGCGCCGCGTCATTGGTATTCATGGTGCCAAACACCAAATGCCCAGTCTCCGCGGCAGTCACGGCCAACTGAATGCTTTCTAAATCGCGCAGTTCACTGACAATCATAACGTCCGGGTCTTCGCGCAAAGCGGCGCGCAACGCGTTGGCTTGCGAAAGCGTGTGCAGGTTGACCTGGCGCTGAGTGATTTGACAGCGTTTCGGTTCGTAAATAATTTCAATGGGATTTTCAATTGTTATAATATGGTCCCAGCGGGTTTGATTGATCATCTCGACTAAGGTGGCCAAGGTGCTGCTCTTTCCGCACCCGGCTGGCCCGGCTACCAAAACCAAACCCTGCGCCCATTTCGTCAAACTTTCACAACACCGCGGCAGTCCGGATTCGGAGACACTGCGGATATTTTGATCAATCACCCGCGCCACCCAATCCCAGCCAAAATGCTGGCGCATGACTGTGACGCGAAACCGGCCATATCCCGAAATCGCGTGCACAAACTCCGTGTCTCCGGTGGCTTTGGCCTGGACCCACTGATCCGCGGGAAGCCCGTCTTGCAGCATGGCTTCAATGTTTCCACCGTCGAGAATATCTTTACCCGCCGATATCAAACTGCCAAATTTGCGCAAAACAATCGGACTGCGGCTGACTACGTGCACATCTGAGGCGCCGCTTTCCCGGGCAAAAGCCAAAATCTCATCGAAAGAAGACTGCGGGGTCAACGCGGCAGGCGGAGGAAATTGTCTTTCCCCGCCGCCCGAATGAATATGAAATTTTTCTGGAAGTTTGGATAGCCGCATAATGACTATTTTAAACCTTAAAAGTCCGCTTGGGACAATTTTTACAATAAATAATCGGACTTGATATTCTTTAGGGCGTTATAAATATTTTTCTTCACCGCCGGATTTACCGCTTCAATCTGACTCAACCATTTTTTCAAGCGCATCCGCTGGGTACGGTCGTTGTTCGGGCACTTATGTTTATCGATATCCGGCAAACCGCGCTCTTGAAAAAACGCGGCAACCGCCGATTCTTCGACGAAAGCCAAAGGACGGATGAGCGTGATCCGGCCTTGAAACAATTCCTGCTTGGGGCGCATGGCGCCGATCTCGCCGCGAAAAAAAAGATTGAGCAGCACAGTTTCCACTACGTCATCCAGATGATGGCCAAAAGCGATTTTATTAAATCCGAAACGGTCGGCAATCCGGAACAAGGCCTTACGCCGGCTCCAAGAACACCAGAAGCAATTGATCTCTTCCCAGGTTTTGCCTTGCAGCATATCGATTTTTTCAAAATGGTAAGGAATCTGGCGGCTGACGAAAAAATCGCGCAACCGGTCCTGAGGGAAATTCGGCGCGTCCATGTCGATATAAACCGCCATCAGCTCAAAATCGATCGGCGCGATCTTTTGGCGGTGCAGCATCATGTCCACCAGGGTCAGACTGTCTTTGCCTCCGGAAACCGCCAAAATCACCTTGTCCCCGTCGTGCAGCATATCGTACGCTTTCACGGCGCGGCCGATTTTTTTGGAAATATATCCCATGCTATCGCTGAGTTTAGCCATAAAAACCCTTAAATTAAAACCAACAGCTTTCTCATCCCAGAGTCAAGCTCCTTCTCTGGAACTAGCAGACTGACCACAATGGCCGGAAAGGCGTCCATCTCAAAAAAATATCCGGGATGAACAAATACCCGCTGTTCTTTTAACAGTTTTAAAACCCGGGCTTCTTCATCCGTGCCGTAGGGCAAACGCAATACCGCGTACCAGCCGCCTTGCGCATTCAGGAGTTTGATATCCGAACCCGCCGTGATCTCCCGCAGCCGGGTAAAATTGGCGCGGATCCGGTTAAGGATCACGGATTGAATTTCCGATTGTAGAGAAAACCATTGCGGCAAAGCCGTCTGCGCCGGCGCGCCAACCGAAAGATAAGTGTCCGCGATCACTTCCAGCTTGGCGCACGCCTCTTGGACAAGCGCTTGAGGACCGTTGACCAAGATCCAAGATAATTTCATTTGCGGCATTGCCAGAATTTTCGATATGCCGCTCAGCACAAATGTCAAACACTCCTCATTCCCGGCCAAAGAAACTCCGGCGCGTTGATCGGTCAAAGGGTAATCAAAAAATACCTCATCCGAAATCAACGCAATGGCGCAGCTTTTGCAAAAAGCGTTTAGCTGCCGCAATTCCGTTTCATAGACATAATTTCCCGTCGGATTATTCGGATTCACTACGACCAGCGCCTTCGCGTCCGGAGCATAATTAGCGGCCAGCTGAGCGAAATCAATCTGCCAGCGGTCGTGATAGGTCAAAGGATAATACCCCAAATCAACGTCATTGATCCCGGATAAAAAATCAAACAACGGATAACTGGGCTTCGGGAACAACACCCGATCGCCCGGGTCTGCCAACAAACGAAATACAAAAGAGTAGGCTTCCGACGTGCTTGATGTTAAAAATATCTGTTGGGGCGTCACCGCGATTCCCAAATTAGCGTAATACCGGCAAACCGCTTCCCGGGCGGAAAGCAAGCCCCGCGGGTCAGGACGATATATCCCATTTTCCGCCGCGCGCAAAGCCGCGCGGATGCGGTCCTCCGGAAAACCCAACCCGCAAACCGTGGGATTCGAAATCGTAAGATCCAACACCGGAATCCCTCGGCTTTGCAATTCTTGTAAAATCAGCGACAATTGATTCGGCGCCAACGCCCAATCCGTGCGGTTAGCGAATTTCATATGGCTGCTCCTCCCCGCCCCTTTTAGCCGCTATTGCGCGCCAGCCGCTGGATCTCTTTTTCCTTTTCCTTCAATTCCTTAGCAACCTTGTCGTACTCCGAGCGGGCGATCCAGGTGACATCGTCGTTTTTCTTTTTCAATAAAGCGTTTTCTTTTTTCAACTCTAAAATTTCTCGGCGCGCTTGCGCTAAATGGTCGGTCAATTGAATTTTTTCCGCCTCCAATCTTCGCCGCTCGTCGGAAACATTGGCGTGATTGATTTTAAGCTCGCGGATTTCTCCTTCCAATTTAATGTAACCGCCGTGCTCCCGGTCAAAATCCGCGTGCACTTGTCCGAGCTCCGCTTTCAACTTCTGAATTTCTTTCGTGTTTTTTTCAATCTCTCCTTGTTCGCGCTGCGCCCAATTGTGTTCTTCCGCGGCCCGCTCTTGCAATTTCTTGGTCCGCAATTGTTCAACGGCAATTTGTTTTTCTAAGTCTTTTTTCTGCCGCTCTTGGTCTTCCGCCGTTTTGCGCAAATGCTGGATTTGCCGATCTAAGGATTCTTTCATCCGGTCCCAGTCTTTCGGTTTATTATCCGCCGGAGCCGGCAGATCGCGTTTAGCCAGCCGGCGCTTTTTTTGCGGATCCTCGGCAGGCATAGACAACACAAAAATGAGCAGCACCACAGCCACAATCGCGACTCCGATAATAACGGGAGTGGATATCATTTTTTACCTTTCGTTAAACATTGTCGCAAATTATCCCGCGCCATTTCCAAATGCGGATCTAAACGCAAGGCTTCCTGAAAATATGCCGCGGCTTGGGCCATCTGCCCCTTGAGCGCGCAGGCAACGCCCAGACTATTGGCCAGCATAGCGTCCTTGGGATCGATGCGGCGCGCCTCCTCATAGCAGCGCTGCGCTGCGTCAAGCCGCGTGAGCGCCTCATAACTATGCGCCATATCAAAATAAATCCCTTTCATGAACCCCAAATAAAAACGCTCGGCCGGCTTGCCCCGGGCTTTACCGCGATACCCTTCCATAATGGCCAAGGCCTTGTCATAAGCGGCTAAAGATTTCTCCCACTTTCCGTTAAAATAATAGGCCTTGCCCAATAAAAGATAGCCCCGGCCAAAACGCGGCTCGAAGCGGACAACCCGCTCGAACAGACTGACTTCCCCTGCCCAGGCAGGGAGTTGCACAATCGCGATCAGCGACCATATAGCCAAAATTCCGCCGGCTAATAATCTTTTTTCGGACGAGGATAGTTTCCGGACCAGCGGCTGCAGTAAAGCATCCCCGACGATCAAAGCGCCCAGCAAGGGCAGATAAAGAAAGTGCTCGGCATTGAGCACAAAAGAATACTCGTTTACTAAAGGCACAATGTTCAAAACCGGCAAAAGAAAAATGAAAAATATTCCCAGACCGAGCCAAACCCTTTTGCGATTTTCGGCAAGCAGACATCGCGTCCGCCAAATGAGTAAGCCGATCAAAATAACCCAAATAACTCCGGGTCCTTGCCAGGAAGATAAAATGTCGAAATTCCGGTAATAATGCAGATCATACGGCAAAACTAAAATCCGCAGTTGTTCTAAAATGATATGCGGCAAAGAAAGCAGCCGCAGGCGCAATTCTTCCGGCGTGCCGAAAGGCAAAGGACTGCCGCCAAAAAAATTCCGGCGCCACAGCAGATAAAAACCGGCGCTCAGCCAATACAACCCTAACCAAAATCTTTCCCGAGAAGAGGCGGGGTTCTGCCGCGACAGCGCATATAAAAAAAGCGCGGCCGGCAAAACAATCGCCTGCTCTTTCGCGAAAACCGCCAACGCGAACAACCCTAATCCAGCGGCAAACCAAGCGGTCTTTTTCCCGCCGGCGGTTTGTTTTGCGGCGAGAATATAACAAATAAAACTCGCCAAACCGAAAAAAGCAAACACCAGATTGGATATGCCCGAAATACACGCCACCGCTTCCGTCTGCACCGGATGCGCCAAAAATCCCGCAGCCAGCAAAAACGCCGCGGCGTCCCGCCCCGGCCAAATCAGCCGAAGCAAAAGAAAAACCAGAAAACTATTTCCAATGTGCCACAGGACATTGACGATGTGCCAAGGGGCGGGATTTAATCTGAACCAATGGTATTCCAGCCGGTAAAAAAACTCCAAGACCGGGCGGAAATACACATTTTTGATCCCGGCTTTTTGTCCGCCTGCCGCAGTAAAAAAAATTGACCGGAAATCCAAATGCTGAATAGCCGGATTATTATGAATAAAGACATAATCATCATGGACAAAATCATACGCCGCGGTCCGGCCATAAATGACCACGCCAATAACGAACAACATTAAAAAAACTGTCCAAGGTTTTAATATGCGTTTGACTGGAATCATAAAGAAAGAAAGAAAGGAAAGCCGGAACAGCGTTGATTGCGAACCGGCTTGCCCGAGGGTCGCGACTGATACCCGTCTCCTGCCTGCTGTCCGCCCAGCCCTATTTAAATTCCTTTTTGATTTGCGTAAACCGTTCCAGCACCAAGGCGTATTCTTTTTCCATCTCTACCACCAAACTGCCCGCCGCGGACAAATCATTTTTTTTCGCCATATCTTCCAAGCGCAAAAAAATCTGCCGCAGCCGTTTCGCGGAAATATTTCCTGAAGCCCCTTTTAAAGAATGCGCCACTCCCCGGACTTCTTCACAATTGTTCGCCGCAATGGCTTTTTGCAAAATATCGCGTTTGGCCACGAAATCTTCTTGATAAATATCGAGCAACTCCAACAAAAGAGCTTTATCGTCCTGGACGCGTTCTAAAAATTCCGGCAAATCCAAAATGTCATTATTCATCATTTTTCCTTTGGTTAAAAACGTTACGGATCTCCGCAAATAATTTTTTACGGTCAATGGGTTTAGCCACATAACCGTCCATGCCCGCGTCCAAACATTTTTGCCGGTCTTCCTGCATCGCGTGCGCCGTAAGCGCGATGATCGGGATATGTTTTCCCGTCTTTTGCTCATTGTCCCGAATGAATTTCGTGGTTGCAAATCCATCCAAGACCGGCATATTTGCATCCATTAAAATAACATCAAAAGACTCTTTGTCAACCGCGTCCAAAGCCGCCTGGCCATTATCCACCCCTACGACGGTCCACCCCTGTTTTTCCAACATCCGCGAAGCGATCTTCTGATTGATCAAATTGTCTTCCGCCAGCAGTATCTTTAACCCCGGCAACGCGTCCGTGTCGCAGGAAGACGACGCTGCCGCCTGCCCATAATCCGCGCCCGCGATTTTTTTAATCACCTTAAAAACCGCCGTAAAACAAAATACGCTCCCTTTGCCTAACTCGCTCTCCACCCAAATCCTGCCCCCCATCATCTCTACTAATCGACGGCAAATCGCCAATCCCAAACCAGTGCCGCCAAACTTGCGGGCCGTGGATTCATCCGCCTGAGTAAACGCCTCGAAGACCTTTTCCAAATTTTCTTTCGCGATGCCGATGCCCTGGTCTTTAACGGAAAATTGGAGCGTCGCTTTGTCCTGATTTTGTTCCACAACTTTCACGGCAGTGCTGATCTTCCCTTTTAAGGTAAATTTCACCGCGTTATTGATCAAATTTATTAAAATTTGCCGCAACCGCACCGGGTCGCCCAGCAGTAATTCCGGAACTTCCTTGCCTACCTCCGCTTCGAGTTCCAAATGCTTTTTCTGGGCGAGAACCGACATCCCTTTCACAACGCTGCGCGTCACGTTGGGGAGATGGAACTCAATCTGCTCCAAAGTCAATTTCCCCGCCTCAACCCGGGATAAATCCAAAATATCATTGATCAAACCCAAGAGGTTATCCGCCGCCTCTTTCGCCACCACCAGATTGTCTTTCTGTTCATCGGATAAAACCGTGTCTAAGGTCAAATCCAGCATCCCGAGGATCGTGTTCATCGGCGTGCGTACCTCGTGCGACATATTCGCCAAAAATAAAGATTTGGCGCGGCTCGCCTCTTCCGCGGCCAACTTCGCCTGAATCAGCAAATCCTGGAACCGCTTCAATTGCGTGATATCCTGCAAAACCCCGACCGACCCGATTATCCGGCCGGTTTCATCTTTCTGGACAGTCACGGATAAGGAAACGTCGATCGTTTGCCCGGATTTTGTCAAGACCTTGGTTTCTAAATGCTGTTTCGAGCCGATTTTACGGATCTCGGCCGAACGAATTTTTTTCCATTCTTCTTCCGGATAAATACTGCTGACCGGCCGCAAGTATAGATCTTTCTTATTCATCCCCAGCAGTTGTTGGGCATAAGGATTCCAAGCGACGATCTTTTCCTGACTGTCAGTCAACATAATACTTGCCGGAGAATTGTCCAAGATCGTATGAAATTTACTTTCCGATTCCTGTAATTTCCGCAAAGCGTCTTTATAGAGGGTAATGTCGCGGAGAATGCGGATCGACCCTTCCACTTCCCCTTCGGAATTTTTCAAAACCGAAACCGAAAGATCAATCTCGAGCCGGCTGCCGTCTTTTTTGATAATCTTGGTTTCTATGCTGGGTATGGCGCCCTTTTGCCGCAGCTTCGCCGCCCGGATGCGCCGCCATTCCTCCGGCGGATAAAAATCTTGAACCGGACGGTTGAACAAATCCCCTTTGGTCATTCCCATAAGCTGCTCCGTGAAAGGATTCCACGCGACCAACTTATCTTCCTTATCCGTGACCGTAATCGCCGCCGCAGAATTTGAAAAAATCGTCTGAAACAAGCGCCGCGAATCCCGCAACTCGCTCTCGGTTTTCTTTTGCGCCGAAATATCCGTGACCACACCGTCAATAAACCGAACTTTCCCCGCGGGATCCTTGAGGACTTTCGCGGAAACCGCGCACCAGATCAACCGGCCGCCTTTGCCTTTCAACCGCGCCTGAACGTTTTTCGCTACCCCGCTAGAATCGATTTGCTGCGCCAGCCAAGAAAACGTCATCGCTTCCGAAAAAATTGACCGCAGCGTTACGCCCGAGAGCTCCGGCCAGGCAGCGCCCAATATTTCACAAAAAGCCGGATTGGCATAAATAATTTTGCCGCGTTCACCGCCAGCGGCCCGAAACGCGCCCGCCAGCAAACGATCAATCGTCATGGTAGGATCAAATGGTTTTTCGCGGCTCATGTCGGTTAAATCCCCGGCGGGGTTCTCGGATTTTGAAATTCATAAAAATCAGGCATAGATTAAAAATAAACGTGATCACTGCCAAGGTGATCATCGTGACGCTAAAAATTACCGGCCAAACATTTTCATGCCCAAGTTTTAAAATTTTCTCACTGATATACGCAAGGATCTTGAGGGAAAATAACACCGTTGAACCGGCAATAATAAACAGAAAAAACGAAAAAATAAACGATATCGCCACCACATAAAGATTGTAAAGATAAAATTTATCTTTGACAATTTTGCTGGCGATGATCCCGACGCGTTTCATGGTCTTTATATCACCGTTAAAAATAATTGTAGGGACGCCCGTTCAGAAAGGTTACCGGTCGAATTTTACCACGTTTTCCCACCAGGCGCTGCTGTCCCAAGATTTCATGCGCCGCCAAAATTGTTGGGCGGTTTTTGTTTTTAAATGGGCCGGGGCGCGTTGAAAAAAATTTTTGGCGATCAAATGTCCGGCGTCTAAATATTCTTTTGCCTGGAGCAAACATTCTAAAATGTCGGCATCCCTGGCGATAATACTTTCCGCGGTAACCTGGGCCTCGTATTCCCGGCGTTGGGAAGTCATGTCGGCGCGGACCCTTTCTTCCAGACCCCGCACCTGATCGTCAAAAACTTTTTTCTCCGCCGCCTTAAAATCGATGTAATAATGCCCCATTTTATGCAAATCATTGATGCGCGCTTCGTGGATGTCGTTAAAAAGCGCCATGGTCATGGCCCGATGAACGTCCGCGCCCTCTGCGTGGGCGATATAATACGCCAGGACCGCGCAACGAAACGAATGCTCGGCGACACTTTCCGGATCTTTGATGCCGGCCACCCACCAGCCGCTGCGCTTCACTTTCTTTAAGAGTCCGGCTTCCGCGAAAAAATTAATCGCCGCCGCTAACGGATCCGCTTTTGTCTTTATGGATTTTCTTTTGACGCTCGATTTCATAGCAAAATACCGTGACCGCGTGCGCGGCGTTTAAAGAAAGTGTGTCATGCGCCATCGGCACTGTCCAGAGTTGATCTAAATTTTTTTGCACCACGTCCCGGATCCCCTTTTCCTCCGAGCCAATGACCAAACCAACCCGCGGCGGCAAAACCACCTCGCGCAAATCTTCTCCCTGCCCAACAACGGCGCCGCCGATCCAATAGCCCTGGTCTTTCGCTTCGCGGATCGCG
The DNA here is from genome assembly GCA_015233495.1 of Candidatus Omnitrophota bacterium. Taxonomy (GTDB): domain Bacteria; phylum Omnitrophota; class Gorgyraeia; order Zapsychrales; family Zapsychraceae; genus JADFXQ01. Next base: position 13,028 of record JADFXQ010000035.1, read on the forward strand.
TTGTTCAAATTTCCGACCAGAGCGACGGGGACATAATTGTCGCCGCCCGAAGCGATATGGAGAACGGTTTCCGTGACGCTCACTGATTCATGGGTTGGCAAAATCACGGCGAAACGGCCCAGACAGGCAAGGCTGCGAATGATCGCGCCTAAGTTTTGGGGGTCTTTCAGCCGGTCGATGAACAATAACGTAGTCCGCTTGGTCACCGCGGCTTCCAGCAATTCTTCATAGGGCGTGTACTTAAATTCATCTACGTCGAGCAAAATTCCCTGCGTGTTTTTCCCTTGGCTCATCTTGCGCATCTTAGAAAACGGCACGGACAAAACCGGGATCTGGGTTTTTTTCGCTTTTTGGCGCACATTGGCCGCGTCAGCGAAACCTTCTTCCAGATAAATTTTGCGCACCGTCTGAGGCTGCGCCCGTAAACGTTCGATCGCGGAATTTTTGCCAAAAAGTCGCATGCGGCTCCTTATTTATTCCCCTAGTTTCTGGTCGCGGTCTAAAACTTCTTTGGCATATTTTTCATCAAGTTCTTTCACCTTAGCCGTGTAATCCGCGAAGTTAATTTTTTTGTTCAGATAATCCCGTTCCAATTGATTGCGTTTGGCTTGATAGCCGGAGTAATGCGGATCTTCGATCACCGAAACCGGGTCGCTGATATAATCGCCCAACCGCTTGCCTTCATAAGTGCAGCCAGCGAGGAGAATCAACAACAATATCCATCCGTATTTCCGAGCCATAAAACCTCCTTTGACCTGACCTGCGCACTTGGGGGAAGCGCGAAGGTGTTCATTTTTTAATCCCCAGTCCCAACAAAAAAATCGGCCTTAAAATGCTCCACCACCCGACGAACGGTTTCATTTTTGTATACCCCAACTGTTTCGGCGGGTAAATTTTCGTCACCGGCGCTTCCGTGAACTTAAACCCCAACCGGATTGCTTTAAATAAAATATACGGCTCTAATTCATAACAATCGAGCCAATCCTGGTCGAGATTGATCCCCGGATGTTCAAATATTTTCAAACGGAAAGCCCGAAACCCGTTTGTGGTATCCGTCAATTTACGCCCGGTGACGGATGACATCAAAAAAGGATGCAGCTTAGTCGCAAATTTTCGGTAAGCCGGCATATCCCCGCCTGTCCCGCCATCCGCCAAATAGCGCGACCCTTGCACAAAATCATAGTCTTGTTTGCGGATCGGGTCAAGCAAATGCGAAATTTCATCCGGGTTGTCTTTATCGTTGCCCGCCATGATCACTAAAATTTCATAACCCTGCTGACGAGCATATTTAATCGCGGAGCGGATGGCCGCGCCCACGCCCCTCCTTTGCTCATGCCGGATGGTTTTCACGCCGCGGTCCGCGAAAGAACGAATCATTTCCGTTGTGCCGTCGGTTGACCCGTCATCCACAATGAGATAATCCGCCAAGGAATATGCCGGGCTTTTTAAAAAACGCTCGATGACGTTCTTAAGCTTAATGTGTTCGTTGTAGGCGACTGGAGAAACGAGAACTTTATACGGCAAGACAAACGCTCCCGGATTGAATGTGATATTTTTTGCCGCAGGCGCAGACCATGCGGTCGTTTAACTTTCGGCCGCAACGGCAGGCAAATCCCATGTTGCGCGCCGGATTACCGGCGACCATCGTATGCGCCGCGACATCGCGGGTGACCACCGCGCCCGCGCCGACAAACGCCCACTCCCCGACGGTCACGCCGCAGAGCACCACCGCGTTGGCGCCAAGGGTCGCGCCTTTTTTAATCAAGGTTTTTTCCAGGACCCAGTCGCCTTCCCGGTGACTACGCGGATGGCGGTCATTGATAAACGCGATGTTCGATCCGATGAACACATCGTCCTCGATCGTTACTCCGTCGAAAATCGAGACATTGTGCTTAATCGTCACGTGGTCGCCGACCACAGCGCCGCGCTCAATGAACGACCCGTCGCAAATATTGCAATGCGCGCCCACGACCGCGCCGTTCTGAATATGCGCGTTCGCCCAAACCCGGGTGCCTTCGCCAACCACCGCGCCCTCATCCACCAAAGCCCGCTCATGTTTAAAAAATCCCATACTCTTCCATTTCCTTGCTTCACAAAACAAAGGGGACATTTACAACAAGTCTTTTCTTCTCTTCTTCATAGGCCTTACGGTCAAAACAATGGCGCAAATTGAATTCCACGAATTCTTGATATTCATCCATGGATAAAATTCTCGGTTCCGAAGAGAGCCGCACGATAATCGGCAAATTGAGGTCTTTCATCCTGCCGCTTCCTGTATTTGATCCCATAAATTTTGATCCCCGTATTTTAAACACATTTTCTGAAATTCTTCCTCCCGGATATCGATCTTATTCACTCTGATCAAATTCACAATGTCCGGAAAATCTTTTAAGATGCGTGATTTACGGTTAAATTTTATCGAATGTAATTTGAGCGCAATCAAATGATATAACGACGGCACAAGAAACGACTGCCCCGCAATCTTCAGCTCTTGAGCTTCCGCAGTTATCTTTTCCAAGGTTTCCCGGTCGACAAACATAAAATCGATATCCATAAATGACAATTGTCCACCGGTGAAATGAGCGAAATTTTCCTGAGACTCGCCCAACTTGTATCCCGCTGTTTCCAAAGAAGACAAGATTTTCTTTAAATCTTCTTGGGTGATCAAAAAATCAATATCCGCGGTTTGCCGCGCCACTTTGTAATGATTTACGGCATAACCTCCGATAACCACGCAAGAAACATTATTATTTTGGACGATCTCCGCTATCAAATGAAAAATCGAAACAGGACTCATTTACTCTCTCACCTCAACCGACTGGCCTTTTAACTCGATCGATTTTTGCGCCGCGCAAAGGGTCTTGACCACATCTAAGCCTTTTTGCGCGTCCGCCACGTCAGGCGAGCGGCCGTCGCGCACGCAGTCGATAAAATACTGGGCCTGGGCTTTTAAGGGTTCGCTTACCCCGACCTTGGGGATCATAATACTGCCTTCGCGCGAGAGCAATTGAAATTCGCCGTACGTCGCGTAAAACGCGCTGGTTTTCTCCACATGTTTATCATAAACCCGAATCGGGCCCAGATTGTCCAAATCATCCCACAACACCATGCTTTTCTCGCCGACCAGCGTGATCTGCCGAACCTTGCGCGGATCGACCCAGCTGACGTGGATATTCACCATACGGTTGTCCGGATATTCCAAGGTCGCGAACGCCAAGTCTTCCAGCGAATTTCCCAGACATTTATGCGCCCGAGCGCTGACACTCACCGGCGCGGCGTCTAATAAATAATTAAAAATCGAAATATCATGCGGCGCCAAATCCCACCAAGCGTTCACGTCATAGCGAAACGGCCCCAGGTTCGTGCGCGCCGCGTAGGCGTAAAACACCTTGCCCAGCTCGCCGCTTTTCAAATAATCCTTCAGCCAAATGATCCCGGCGTTAAACACAAAAATATGGCCGACCATTAACACGCGCTTAGCCGCGGTGGCGCGTTGTTTTAAGTCCTGGCATTCTTCCGGAGTCAAGGCCAATGGCTTTTCGCATAAAACGTGTTTCCCGGCCGCCAGCGCTTCGAGCGTGATCTGATAATGCAGCTTGGTCGGCGCCGCGATACACACCGCGTCAACCCGCGGATCCTTTAACAAATCCTGATAATTTTTCGTCACCTCCACCGACGGATAAAGCTCCTTCATCTTGTTCAACTTTGCCTCATCCAAATCCGCGGCCATCAGCGTCTGCGAACCCGCGATCTGCGAAAAAATCCGCACATGATTCGGCCCCCAATAACCGCAGCCAATGACTCCGACATTAATCATAAAATTCTCCGATAAATAAGTCCTATGGGTACCCGTTATGCGGCCGCGCCAGAACGACGGGCGCCCACCTGCCTGCCGGCAGGCGACGGTCGCCCCTACAACAAAAAGGAAATTCCTATATAATCGAGTTAGAGATATTATACTGATAATCAAAATTTAAAGGAAGGAGATTTTGCGAAACCGACGAAAGGAAAATTATTATAATTCCCAATAATTTTTTGGATGAATGATTTTTATCCCCTGATATCTCTTTAACACTAAAAGATCCTGATCGCCGGATACAATCACGTCAACATCATTGCAAAACGCGTCCGCTAAAATCTGATGATCCGCCGGATCCCGACAAACCGCTTCAACATCGACGGCGGTTTCCCCTTTAATGAAATATTTTGTTAAAACCGACAAGGCCGCGGTTCGCACCGCTGAAGAAAGTTTAAACTTGCGGGTGAGAACGGTTTCACATTCTTGATAAATATAATCCGTGATATACAGCTTATGCGAATAAACCGCGTCCTGCAGCACTTCCGAGGAATATCCGTGCGCGATCAACGCGGCAATAAGAACATTCGTATCAAATAATATTTTCATGAAACAACTTTGAAAACTTCCTCTTCCGTCAATGCGTCGCCGCGTTTCGCCAACTCACTCAATGCCTTGTCGCGCGCCTTGGCAAAATCATAGGCGAAAAAATATCGATTCAATGAACGCTTGATAATTTCACTGCGCGACGCCTTCTCTTCGCCGGCAGTTTTCATCAAATGATTCAGCATATGGTCCGGAAGACTGATTGTGACAATATTTCTCATAACGCCACCTCCTGTATTAAATAGTAATACAATCGGGCGCCTTTGTCAAGCGGCCATCGGGGATCAAAAACAGACCGGTTCACGCCTTGGAAAGCTTCTTCACATCCGCGGGATCCGGGTCGTCTTTTAATCCCAGGATCGGCAAGACACTCCTTATCGGAATGACATTTAAAATGATCCCCTGCATACCCGTAAAATCGCCGCGCAGCAATTGCGCGCCGACGGCCGGGTCAAAGGTTATGGGCGAACTCTGGCCTTCGGTCACCACATCGGTTTTCATTTTCTTCCCGTTCAACGCAATACCGCCGGGACTGGACAGGAATTCCGTCGCCTTCGGGCCTAAATCGCCGGCGAATCTCCACGGTAGCCGCAAACCTGATTTTTGCCGCAAGGCATTGATTGTGTCCCGGCCTTTGACCGGAGAACTTGTTGAGACTCGGGCGACCAGACGCGGGCTCTTGACCTCCGGATCAATAGGAGCATCCCCTGCCAAACCCAGACAGATACCACCCTCGATCTGATAAACAAAAAAGTCTCCGGGTTTAATTTCAGCTATGCGAACTATTGGCAGACTTTCTATCAGTTTGTCCATTTCCAGATCTGCCCACTTATCCTTAACAACCCATAGGGCCATGTCGATCAAGGGATCGCCATCATCCCAACCAATAGCTTTTCCAGATAGTAAAACGGACACATCGGCACGTATTGCGCTCAACTTTTTCGCCAATTCGAAAACGACAAGGGCCCTCAAGAACCTATCAATCCGATCCTGTTGCGCTTCCGGGATCAAAGATATGTCTCGGGGAAAATCACTTACCCATGTCCTGAACAACCCAGCCGTGCTATCCGGGGGGACAATTCCCGCTGCAGAGAATTGTCTTAAATAAGACCCTGCTTCGATCAAGGTATCGATTTGCCGCTCAATCTGCTCCCACGTGGGATTCGACGTGATCCAGTCGGCATCATAGAGATTTTCCCCGCCCGTTAATTTCATTGCCCAATGATCATTGTCCTCTTCCCAAATGAACCCGGTTGTTCTCGGCCAATCAATCGTGTTAATCGTCGGCGGATATTTGTTGTCTTTCCCAGCGGCATCAAGAAAAGAACTTTTATGCCGGTCCACAAAATAAGGATCTGAATCTCCATTTGTTCTCACGACATCCACTTTATTTCCATCGGCAGAAACAAAAAATATAGCCAACACATGCTTTGCCTCAGTATATACAACATAAGCATCCGGGACAGCTGTCTTTGTTCTGTCGCCCAACGGCATATGTAACATTCTGGCCGCTTCCCAAATCAAATCAGGCGCCGCTTTTATTTTCTGAATCCTATTTTGGAGATCATTCCCAAACCGTTTTACATCATGCGCGAAAGTGAAAGTCAGATAAGCCACCGGCGAAGCGGCTAATGTTGTTACATTGGCGGCTGGGGGAAATAACAAATCCAACAATGCCTGCGCCGATTGTTTGGCTGGATTGGACTTATCCTCCCTGAACTCAAATAGTAATCTATCCCAATATGTGACACGATCGAGCCCGGCCCAATATTCCAAAACCGGTCTTTCTGTTTGAACGTCAGCTCGGACTGCTTCGACCAATTCGGGCCCTCCAAAATTCAACAAATCCCTCACTTCGTCTATCCAATATTTGGCCGTGTTGGGAAAATGCAACTTGGAATATATTTCAGCATGGTCATAAGAAGATTGACTCGGAATAAAGGCGAGCATTCGGAAAATTTTGCGCTCCATCGCGGTTTGTTGCTGTCCGAACGTAATATTCAAATAATACGCTGATTCATCATGCATTACAGCGACGGCCCGCTGGGCAGTATCCCGTCCTGACCTGATCGAGGAACCGCTCTTGTTATCTCGTGCTGAAAAAGAAATACTGGGATCAACGACTTGAATAAACGCGTCTAAATCCTCAATAAATCGATCCCGGCCAACCTTTTCGATATCGTCTTTCGTCAATCTAAAAGTTGTCGAATGATATCGTATATTGAGTTCATCTCTGACATCATGGATTTCTCTTTTGTACTTGCCACGAAATGTCTCAATCGCCTGCTCACGCCTCGCAAAATAAGCGCTTGCCGATTCCTGTCCGGCACTTTGCCCGACGGGCAAGGCGGCGGCAGTATGCTCCGACTGCGGCCCGACGGGTGACGCGGCTATTGGCACCAGGGCGGTGGGGCCGTCTAATGGGTTGATCTTCATGGGGGAGACGATCGCCGGCGAGGAAAAATTGGCCACCACTCCGCCGGAAAAATATTGGCGCGACGTGGTTTCTTCGGTGATTGGGTCAGTGTTTTCCTTAATATAGTTGAACACGCCTTGTGTGAAGGCTTTCAGATATTGTTCGTAGATTTTTTCCTT
>JADFXQ010000036.1:0-496 GCA_015233495.1 Candidatus Omnitrophota bacterium
CCCGCACCAAGACGAAAAGACCCCAGAACCTTTACTGCAGCTTGATATTGAGTTTGGAAATTGTTTGTGTAGGATAGGTGGGAGGCTGTGACGGTTCGGCGCTAGCCGGGCAAGAGCCAACGGTGAAATACCACCCTAATGATTTTTAGATTCTAACTTCGACCCCTGAATCGGGGCGTAGAACAGTGTCAGGCGGGCAGTTTGCTTGGGGCGAGTCCCTTCTAAAAGATAACGAAGGGGTCCAAAGGTTCCCTCAAGACGGTCGGCAACCGTCTTTAGAGTGCATAGGCATAAGGGAGCTTAACTGCGAGTCCGACAGGACGAGCAGATGCGAAAGCAGGGCTAAGTGATCCGGTGGTTGAATGTGGGATTGCCATCGCTCAACGAACAATAGGTACTCTGGGGATAACAGGCTGATCGCGCTCGAGAGTTCATATCGACAGCGCGGATTGGCACCTCGATGTCGGCTCATCCTATCCTGGGGCTGTATAAGGTC
>JADFXQ010000036.1:521-19648 GCA_015233495.1 Candidatus Omnitrophota bacterium
ACGCGAGCTGGGTTTAGAACGTCGTGAGACAGTTCGGTCTCTATCTGGTGTGGGCGTGCGATACTTGAAGGGGAGATCTCCTTAGTACGAGAGGACCGGGAGATACAGACCTCTGGTGTTCCGGTTATCCTGCCAAGGGTAATGGCCGGGTAGCTACGTCTGGAAAGGATAAGCGCTGAATGCATCTAAGCACGAAGCCCCCCCCAAGATGAGGTATCGTTTCTCTTCGGAGATAAAGGTCCCTTGTAGACTACAAGGTTGATAGGCTGCGTGTGTAAGAGCCGTAAGGCTTTAAGCTAAGCAGTACTAATGGACCGAATGCTTGACCTTTTTATAAAATTTCTATCTTGCGTAATTGTTCATTTTCTCATTCCACCTCCCCTCCCCCGCGAAAGCGTGGGGAGGGGCAGGGGAGGGGGAAATACAAATTTTTAAGATTTCCGGTGGTTATACTGAAGGGGCAACACCCGTTCCCATTCCGAATACGGCAGTTAAGCCCTTCTAGGTCGATGGTACTTGGCTCGCAAGGGCCTGGGAGAGTAGATCGCTACCGGGATTAATTTTTAAAAAAGCCATTCTTATTATGAGGATGGCTTTTTTAATTTAGCCGTATGGTATAATGCCGTATGACTCAGGGAATTTCCAATTTATCTTCAGCAGAAGTGATTGTCGTCGGCGGCGGGCCTGCCGGGTTGATGGCCGCGATTCAGGCCGGGCAACGCGGCCGGTCGGTGGTCTTGATTGAAAAGAATTTTTCTTTTGCTCCCAAACTGCTGCTTACCGGGCATGGCCGTTGTAATATAACCAACACCTCTTCCCGGGAGGAATATTTTGCCCGCCTGGGGCCGAATGCCGAATTTTTACGCGACGCGTTCGTCCATTTTTTTCATCCCCAATTGATTAAATTTTACGAAAGCCGCGGTCTGCCGATTAAGCAAGAAGCGGAGGGCCGTTGTTTTCCCGCCACGGAAAAAGCGGCGGATGTCGCGCGCATTTTGACGGATGAATTGCAGTTGAAAAATGTGAGGATTCAGTTGGGAAAGACAGTCCAGCAGCTGCTCATCGGGGATGGCCGCATTCAAGGCGTTCAATACGTCAACGGCAAAGTTATTTCATCGTCCAGCGTGGTATTAGCGACTGGCGGTTTATCTTACCCTCAGACCGGGTCTACCGGTGACGGTTTGCGTTTTGCAGAACAATCCGGACATCAAATTGTTTCGCCGCGACCCGGACTTGCCGGTCTGGTTTGTCAGGTTCCGCGGTGGCGGGATTTAAAAGGGATCAGTTTATACGGAGTGGGTTTACGGCTGATATTGGGAAAAAAGATATTGTTTGACCGCGTCGGCGATATTATGGCCACGCATTATGGTTTATCCGGGCCAGTGGTTTTAAACGCCAGCAATTATGTTTCGGCGGCTTTGCAGGCCGGGAAACCGGTTGAGGCTTTGATTGACTTTATCCCGGCAACAACTTCAGACCAGCTCCGCGCTTCTTTGGCCGCTGCAGGGAACGCCGGAATCGGATCAGCGCTAAATAAGCGTCTCACTCGGAGATTAGTGGATTTTCTCCTCGACTCCGTTAAAATTTCGCCGCAAAAAAAGATCTCGGAATTGAACCAAAAGAACGTTGAGCATATTCTTGATGTGATCAAAAATTTTGCAATGCCGGTGACTGCTTCATTGCCCTTAGAATCAGCCATGATCACGCTCGGCGGTGTATCTTTAAAAGACATTGACCCGCGCACTATGCAATCGCGCAAAGTACAAGGCTTATTTTTTGCCGGAGAAATTATGGATATTGCCGGCGAATCCGGCGGATTCAATTTACAAGCGGCTTTTTCCACCGGATATGTGGCTGGCCATTTTGCCTGAAAACCTAAAAATTTACGTGAAGATCGCGGGACAAATTGGTATGATATTTAAAAATTTACACATTTTTTAAGGGGTAAAATCAGATGAAAGACACTAAAATTTATTTAACGGACAATGATATCCCAAAGCAATGGTATAACCTGGCTGCAGATTTGCCGAGTCCTATGCATCCGCCTTTGGGCCCGGACGGCAAGCCGGTTACGCCGGACATGCTGGCGCCGGTTTTTCCGATGAACTTGATCGAGCAGGAGGTCAGCCGGGAACGGTGGATTGATATTCCGCCGGAGATTTTGAGTGTTTTATATCGTTGGCGGCCGGCGCCTTTGCGCCGGGCGCGATATTTGGAGCAATATTTAAAAACTCCGGCGCGGATTTATTATAAAGACGAGAGCGTCAGCCCGGCGGGAAGTCATAAGACCAATACGGCGATCGCGCAGGCCTGGTATAACAAACAATTCGGCATCAAGCGGCTCATCACGGAAACCGGCGCGGGCCAGTGGGGCAGCGCTTTGTCCTTTGCTTGTTGTTTGTTGGGGCTCGAATGCAAAGTGTTTATGGTGCGGGTTAGTTTTGACCAAAAACCGATGCGCAAGACTATGATGAAGGTCTGGGGCGGCCAGTGTGTGGCTAGTCCGAGCATGGACACGGAGGTTGGCCGGAAAATTTTGGCCCAGGATCCCACGACGCCGGGAAGTCTGGGGATTGCGATCAGCGAGGCAATCGAAGAAACCGTCAAAGATAAAACCGGCAAGACGCGGTATTCTTTAGGAAGTGTTTTGAATCATGTCATTTTGCACCAAACCATCATCGGTTTGGAAGCGAAAAAACAATTAAAGATCGCAGGCGAAAAACAACCGGATGTAGTGATCGGTTGCGCGGGGGGCGGCAGTAATTTTGCGGGGTTGGCGTTTCCGTTTGTTAACGATAAAATTCATGGGGCGAAAATGACGGTGATTCCGGTGGAATCTTCCTCTTGCCCTAAGATGACGCGGGGAGTGTTTCAATATGATTTCGGGGATGTGGCAGGGATGACCCCGTTGTTGGCAATGACGACCTTGGGTCATCAGTTTGTCCCCGCCCCGATTCACGCCGGCGGCTTGCGCTATCATGGCATGTCACCTTTGGTCAGCCAGGCGATTGTGGAAGGGTTGCTGGAACCCCGGTCGTGCGATCAAGTCAAGGCCTATGAAGCTGCCTTGTTGTGGGCAAAAACCGAAGGGTTTATTTGCGCGCCGGAAACCAGCCACGCGATTGCCGTAGCGATTGATGAAGCGTTAAAGGCAAGAGAAGAAGGCAAGGCAAAAGTGATTTTGTTTAATTTTAGCGGCCATGGGCTGATGGATTTGGTTGGTTATGAAAAATTTTTATCCGGCGAACTGCAAGCGTATGAACTCCCGGAATCGGAACTCTGCGCTTCTGTAGATAAAATTAAAGGTTTGCCGGCCGCGGCGCGCAATAAGTCGGGGAAATGGTAAAACGGGATACAGTATACGGCATACGGTATACTGTCGTTTTGTTTACGCAATCAGACAATCAATGGCAATTGACCTAACATATTTCATATGATAAACAGTGCCGCCGAATACTGTATCCCGTATACCGTATACCGATTAAACAGGTTACAACAATGATTCAGTGTCTGCTTATCGAGCCGGATAAAAAATTGGCCCAGAAATTTTTGGATATTATCCAAAAACGGGATACGCAGGATCTGGAATTAAAATGGGTTACAGATTTGTGGAAAGGCCAGCGCCAGCTGATGGCGGGTGATATTGATGTTGTTATCGTGAATTTGTTTTTACCTGACATTCACGGCGAAGAAATTGTTAAAAAATTGCGCGCATATGATCCCCAGGTCCCGATTATATTTCTCTGTGACGCCGAGGATTTGAATGAAGCGACCCGCGCCATCAAGGCGGGGGCTCAGGACCATTTTATCAAGACCGATATGGATCCTCTGCGGCTTATCGGGATGATCCGCCGGCACGTTGAGCAAAAAAAAGTCCTGCAACAACTTTCGCTTTTCCAGCGTTTTGCCGAATCCGCCGGTTATGGATTTTTGATCGCCACAAAATCCGGAGATATCACTTACCTCAATGTCGCGCTCGCCAAATTGCTTAAAGCCGCGGCTCCGGAAAAATTATACGGTCAAAATATCGCCAAACTTTATCCCCCGGATGTCCGTAAATATCTTGCCGACAAAGTGTTCCCGGAAATTTTTTCTAAAGGCCAATGGGCTGGACAATTGCAGTTGTTATCGCCCGATGGGAGTATCACGCAAACTCTGCAGAATATATTGGCGGTCCGAGATGAGCAAGGGGAATTGTTATGTTATGGGAACATGATCATCGATGTGACTGATCTGAAGCGCGCCCAAGAAGCCTTGAACGCCAGTGAAAAGAAATTTATGGATGTCTTTTATGCATCCAACGACGCGATTTTTATTTATCGGGACGGCCGGTTTTCCGAGTGTAACGCTGCCGCGGTAAAGATGTTTAAAGCGGCATCCTCCAGCGAACTTTTAAGCCGCAACGGCGAAGATTTTTTTCCCGACAAACAGCCGGATGGCCGCTCTTCTTACCGCGAATGGATGGAGCTGCAGCAGACCGCGTTTGATCAGGGGTCTTTACGGCTAGAATGGATTTGCCGGCGCGCCGACGGCGGGAATTTCCCGACCGAAATGACGTTAACGCAAATTTTGTTGGGTCAGCAAGTGTTATACGTAGTGGTCAAAGATATCAGCGAAAAGAAAAAGGCGGAAGAGAATTTACATATGTTGTCTTTGGCGGTGGAACAAAGCCCGGCCGCGGTCATGATCACGGATCCGCAAGGGAATATTGAATATGTCAACCGTCGTTTTTTGGAAGTGTCGGAATATATGTTCAATGAAGTGGTGGGACGCAACCCGCGTTTTTTGAAGTCCCAACATACACCTGTGGAAAAATATCAAGAATTATGGACGACTATTTTATCCGGCCAAGATTGGCACGGCGAATTTTATAATAAAAAGAAAAATGGCGATTTGTTTTGGGAACACGCGTCAATATCGCCGATCAAAAACAGCCAGGGACAAATCACGCATTTTTTAGCGGTGAAAGAAGATATGACCGCCTATAAAGAATATGAAAAAAAATTAATCCGCCAGGCGAATTATGACAATTTGACAAACTTGCCTAACCGGGCGCTCGCTTTAGACCGGATCAGTCAATCCTTGGCGCGCGCTCATCGCAATGGTTCTAAAGTCGGCATACTTTTCATTGATTTAGACCGGTTTAAAATGGTTAACGATACTTTAGGGCACGAGAAAGGTGACTTGGTTTTGGTGGAAGCTGCTCGTCGGTTTTCAACCGTGATCCGAGAGAGCGATACGGTTGCTCGTTTAGGCGGGGATGAATTTTTGGTAATCATCCCGGATCTCGTAGACACGAAAAATGTTTCGCTCGTAGCGGCGCGGATCCGGGATGCTTTTGCCAAACCGTTTATGGTCGATGATCATGAAATGCTCATCACCGCGAGTATTGGGATCACCGCCTATCCCACCGATGGCGACGATGCCCATGTTCTTTTGCGCAACGCGGATGTGGCGATGTATAAGGCGAAAGAAGAAGAACGCAATACTTTTCGTTTTTTTACTAAGGAAATGAACCTGGAAGCGATGCGGCGTATGGAAATGGAAGCCCAACTGCGGCATGCGATTGAGAAAAAAGAATTGTTCATCTTATATCAGCCCATCTTAGATATGAAAAGCAGGGTTATCGGTAGCGAGGCGTTATTGCGCTGGAAAAATCCAGCGCTGGGATTAGTTTTACCGGAACAGTTTATTCCTTTATCAGAAGAAACTGGTCTGATTGTGCCGATCGGCGCTTGGGTTTTAGAAAATGCCACGCTCCAGGCGGCGCAATGGCAAAAACAATCAGGAAGGCCGTTGATTATTTCGGTTAATGTTTCTTCCCGTCAGTTTCGGGGGAAAGACCTTTATAGAATGGTGATGGCAGCGGTCGCGCAAAGCCAAATTTCTCCGGCTTCTTTAGAATTAGAAATCACCGAAGGTCTGGTCATGGACAAATCCTTATCCGCGGGAGAAGTCATTAAACAATTTCATCAGGCCGGCATTCGTTTGTCGATTGATGATTTTGGCACCGGATATTCGTCTTTGAGCTATTTAAAAAAATATCCGTTAAACACTTTAAAAATCGACCGTTCCTTTATTCGGGATCTCACTAAGGACGCAACCAACGCCGCGCTGTGCACCGCCATGATCGGCATGTCGCAGGGACTGGGTCTCACAGTCGTCGCGGAAGGCGTGGAATCGGTCGAGCAATTCGAATTTCTCCGCGCCAAAGGCTGTAACTGCTTCCAAGGGTTTTATTTCAGCAAACCTATTCTGCCGGAAGAGTTTTATCAATATTTCATATCCCATTAATTTTTGGTTGTGAATTTGAACGGTTTTTGGTAATCTAAACGACTTACATTTTTGCTCGCAAAAATTTTCGGAGAGGTGGCCGAGTGGTTGAAGGCGCACGATTGGAAGTCGTGTGAGGGTCAAACCTCCCAGGGTTCGAATCCCTGCCTCTCCGTTTCTTATTGAAGCCCCGAATAGGGGCTTCAAGAAGAAACGTTTTTAAAGAGAAGGGATTCGAACGGGAGCTTGACGCCGTCTTTAGACGGTGACAAGCGGCTGGCCGACCCGAAGCCCATAGGGCGAAGGGCGCTCGAATCCCTGCCTCTCCGTTTTTTGCTTCGCAAAAAACGGAAAGAGGAGAAAGGTGAGGGGAAAACGCAATGTCCTTTCTCCGAACAGTCTCCGATCTCCTTTCAATTTTTTTGCTTCGCAAAAAACGGAGAGAAGAGAAAGGTGAGAGGAGATAGGATTTTTTATGGATATTGAAGAAGCTTGGCATAAGGCTCTCAGCCATACGCAAATTATTCGCGCCCGGGTATCGGCGTTATTAACCAACGCGGATACTACAGTGCCTTATGTATTTTTAGCCGAATCGAGCGTGAATTTCGGTGATACAGTGGTCCGCAAGGGCGAGATCATTGTGCAAAAACCATCTTTATTGATCCCGCCGCACAACCCCATTTTTCAAGGTTTTCAATTTCAAGATGAAATGCAGATCAACGAAGATTCCTTGGTCAATTTTTTACTGGTGCGCGGCGTGGTTTTGCCTTCTTTAAAATACGACAATAAAACCAATTCGCTTTCGGTCGTCGATGGTAAACTTTCTGAGGCTATCCGGCGTTATTCCCAGGAAATGGAACAACAAGAAAATGTCCAAACCGGTTTGTTGAGCGGCCCGGAAGACTGCTGGCAGTTTTCGGTTTTGATTTTTATTTGTTCGCAAATTCTGCGCAACGCGGATACGGACTTTCGCAAACTCAGGGAAAAATTCAAAAGAAACGAGTCTTAAAATGGGGATTGCGTTTTATCGAACCGTGATTTTTGGTTTTTTTATATGGGCCGCGCTATTTTCGGCGGCTTTTGCGGATCCTTTGCAAAAATATATTCTTAATCACGGGCTAACCGTGCTCATTGACCCGATGCCTTCGTCTGAGACGGTGGCTTTTCAAATTTTGGTCAAGACGGGTTCTGCCACGGAAGCCCGTTTTCTGGGCTCAGGCATATCGCATTTTGTTGAACATATTGTGTTTAAAGGCACTAAAACGCGGGGGGTTGGCTCGGCGTCGCAGGAAATTCAGGCCGCGGGAGGACAGATCAATGCCGCGACCGGCAAAGATTATACCAATTTTACCGTAACCGTACCTCAGGAGAAATACGCCGTCGGTTTGGACGTTATTGCTGATTTGGTAATGAATGCAACGATTGATCCCGTCGAAGTTGAGAAAGAGAGGGAAGTTATTCTCAATGAAATGCGGTTGCACAATGATGATCCGGAATCTGTTTTATACGATTCTGCTGGCGCGAATATATTTTTGGCGCATCCCTATCGGCATCCTATCATCGGATATGAATCATTATTTCGCAAAATTTCGCGGGATGATTTGCTGGCTTATTACCGGGAACGCTATACCCCGGGAAATATGATTTTAGCGGTGGCGGGCCGAGTTGACGGCGATAAGATTTTATCGCTTATTAAAGACACGTTTAAAAATTTTGAGCGGGGCGCTGCCATTGTGCGCGCTGAGAATGATGAACCTTTTCCCCAGAGCGTTCGCCGAGTTGACCGCCTTTTTCCTACGGAAATATCCCGCGTGAATTTAGCTTTCGCCGGGGTGAAACTGTTGGATCCGGATTTATTCGCGCTGGATCTTTTGGCGGGAATTTTGGGGCAAGGCCGAAGCTCGCGTTTATTTCTTGAACTGTACGCGAAACGTCATTTGGTTTATAGCATCAGCGCCGGCAATAACACCCCGGTAGACCGCGGGGCATTTGAAATCTATATGAACTTGGAGCCGGCGCAAACAAACGAGGCTTTGCGTCGCGTCAGAGAAACCATCAGCGCCCTAAAACGCGAAGGTGTCTCCGAAGAGGAATTGGAAAAAGTGAAGCGTCAAGTCTTGGTTGAACATATTTTTGGACAGCAGACTGCTGCCGGACGCGCGGCAGCTATGGCAGTGGATGAAGCCATGACGGGAGACCCGGATTTTGGTCAGCATTATACTGAAGCGGTTAAAAAAGTAACGCGGACAGATATCAAACGCGCCGCGGAAAAATATTTGAATACCGATAAAATGTCGGTTACCGTGTTGGCTCCGCTGGCAAACGCGGCTTCCAAATCCGATTGGGGAGATCAAACTGTTGCTGATTTCCAAAAAGAAGTTTTGCCTAATGGATTGACCATCTTGATTAAAGAAGATCACCGCTTGCCTATTACGGGAATGCGATTATTGATGCAAGCAGGATTGCGTGCCGAATCGAAAGAATTGAATGGGATCAGCCAGCTGATGGCTTTGCTTTGGCCCAAGGCTACGGATAAATTTTCGGTAAAAGCCCTGGACGCTTTTATCGACAGCCGCGGAATTGATTTGTCGGGTTTCTCCGGAAACAACAGCATGGGATTGACGGTCGAATGTTTAAAAGCGGACTGGAGTTCTGCTTATGATATTTTTGCGAATCTGGCACGGCGCCCGGCTTTCCCTGCAGAGGAAATGCTGAAAATTCGGGCGGATATGAAAGCGGCGATTCGGCAACGGGATGATGATATTGCCCAGCGGTCGATTTTGGAATTGAGAAAAATTTTATATCCGGATAGCCCATTAGGGTTGGACCCGCTGGGAACGCCAGAATCTTTAGATCGAATCACGCGAGAATCACTGCTGGCTTTATATAGGCAATATGCTTCGCCGGATAATATGGTTTTGGTTGTCTATGGTGATATTCAGGCCAAGGAGGTTCGCCAACGTCTGGAAAAAGATTTTGGCGCCTGGCGAAAAAAAGGAAGTAAAAAAAGAATACTTTTCGGCGCGGTTTTGGAAACCCGGCGGGAAAAGGAAATTCGCTTGCCAAAACAGCAGGCAATGGTTGCCGTCGGTTTTCGCGGGTCAACCTTTTACGACGCGGACCGCTATGCCGCCGAAGTCATGGCGGAGATTTTGGCCGCTCCGTTTGAAGGCCGTTTATTCCGTGAAATTCGGGAAAAACAAGGATTAGCGTATTCCGTGGGCGGCGGATTAACCCCGGGTATCGAACCGGGAATCATCATATTTTATGCGCTCACGGCCGAGGCAAAGCAGGCTGCGGTCAAGCAAGGACTTTTAGATGAAGCGCGTAAAATTACTCAGGAACTTGTAGACGCAAAAGAGTTAACCCGCATTAAAGAGTATTTGAAAGGAAGCCAACAGATTGCCTTGGAAACTACCGGCGCGAAAAGTTTTAACGCGGGATTGGATGAACTTTACGGACTGGGGTATAAAAACCACCAAGAATACGCCCGCCGGATCGACGCAGTAACGGCGGCAGATGTGCAAGCCGCGGCTAAGAAATATTTGAATCCGGATCAAATGGCGGTTGTGATAACTCGACCGCAATGATGTTTTCGCCGTTTACAGAAGTTAGAAAAGATGTTAAATTGTTAAATATGAAAAACCTCGATAAAAATGTCCTGATTGATTTTGAAACCCGAATTCTGAATATGCTCCAAGGCAAAATGCATCTGATGCAGCCGCATGACGAGCGTGTGGCTTTGGTATCCGTCGCGTTAGAGCATCTATTAGACAAAGAAACCAATGCTGATTTAAAGCAAGCGTTTTCAACGCCCAGCTCCCGGGTTTTATTTATTGAGCGTTTTTTATCTTATGGAATTGTCACGGAAATTTTAAGCGATTTGGATACCGAGGATGTAATTATCAACGGCCTGAAGCCGATTTATGTCCATCATGGGAAAAAGGGATTTATTTCGACCCGCATAAGTTTTAGTTCGGAACGGGAATTAGACCTGTTCATTAAAAAACTTCTCCTTTTCTCTGGCAGGCACCGTATGGGAAAAATCATCAATTTGGAACTGGCGCATTTGGAGGGCCGGGTCAACATTGTCGCTTCCAGTTTTGGGCCGCAAGTGACGATCACCAAAGCCAAGGTTTCCCCGTTTAGTATTATTGATCTTATCCGTTCCGGGACTTTAACGCACGAAGTCGCGGGTCAGTTGTGGCTTTATATTGAAGGCATGAACATTCGTCCGGCGAATATCATTATTGCCGGAGGCCCCGGGGTAGGTAAAACAACCTTGTTGAACGCGCTGTTCAGTTTTATTCCGCAGGAACACCGCACGGTAGTCATAGAAGACACTTTGGAATTAAACACATTTTTGGAAGAAAGTTGTTCCCGCTTAGAGAGCGACGATGATCTTTCTTTAGCGGATTTGGTGAAAAATAGTTTGCGGATGCGTCCGGAACGGATTGTGGTCGGCGAGGTCCGCGGCGAGGAAGCCAAAGATATGATCACCGCGTGCAATATCGGCAAATATTGTATGGGCACGATTCACGCCTTGACCTCGCGTGAAGCCATTATCCGGTTGCAAAATATTCCGATGAATATCCCGGAAATGCTGTTAAATCTGATCGATGTGTTTATTGTTTTGAAGCGTTATCATGTCAACGGCCAGGTCTATCGCGTCGTCGATGAAATCAGCGAAACCAGCGGCATGGAACAGTTGAAAATTCTTTTGTCCCAAGTTTTCAAATATAATTATGACACTCGGGAAATCCGTCAGGTGAATCCCAGCACGGTTTATCGCGACCGGCTGGCGCATCAGTCGGGTTTATTGCCCCGGGATATCATGAAAGAACATTTATTGCGCAGTTTTTTGCTTAAACAATTAGATGAGCGCAATATTTCCACCGTCAAAGAAGTCACGACATTTTGTCACGCGTACAGCCGCAATCCCGCTGCGGCCGTAGCTGGTCTGGGCCACGACCGCGAACAGCTTCTGGGAAATAAAAAATAGGCTTTCAAGCCGAGCGGATTAGAAATTTTCTTTTTGAAAATTTATTATAATTTAGGTGAAAGAAATAATCAAAATGGCTTTCGCGATTTTAGATAAAGCAAAATGTATTCATGACGGGATATGCGCAGCCGCGTGCCCGATCGGCATTTTTCGTCGTGATCCGGCAACCGGTGAGCCCGTCGCAGTTGATGACGCGGAAAAACTATGCGTCCGTTGCGGGCATTGCGTCAGCGTTTGTCCGACCGGCGCTTTGGCTTTAGAATTTCTTTCGACAGCTCAATGTGAGCCTTTACCAAAATCCTGGGCCTTGTCGCCTAAGGCCACCGCCGGATTGCTCAAAGGACGCCGTTCGATGCGTAATTATCAAAAAAAGATTGTGTCCCGTCCGATCATTGAACAAATATTAGATATCGTTCGTTTTTCCCCGTCAGGAATCAACCTTCAGCCTTTATCTTGGATTGTTGTGCAAGAGTCGGCTACGGTTCGGGATATTGCCCGGTTGACGATTGATTGGATGCGCGCTTTGATTTCCCAGGGATCGCCTTTAGCTGCCGGTCTGCGCATGGAAAAATCGGTAGCGGCTTGGGATCAGGGAAAAGACGGGATATGCCGCGGCGCGCCGCATCTTTTGATCGCTTACGGATACACGGAAGACCTGACTGCTCCGCAAGCCGCGACCATCGCGCTAACCTATTTTGATCTTTTGGCGGCGGGGCATGGCCTGGGAGCTTGTTGGGCCGGATATGTTCAGCTGGCGGCCAACGCGTATCCGGATTTAAAAAAGCGACTCGGTTTGCGTTCGCGTCATTCTTGCGTTGGAGCGATGCTCTTTGGATATCCGCAATTTGTTTATCAGCGTATCCCGCCGCGTAACCATCCTAAAGTCACTTATCTTTAGAGGAAAATATTATGGTGTCCGTTTTGATGCCCGTCTATAATTGCGATCGGTTTGTGGGCGATGCCGTGCAAAGTATCCTCGATCAAACTTATTCCGATTTTGAATTTATTATTATCGACGATAATTCCACGGACGCGACCTGGGAGATATTGAACCGTTACGCGGTAAAAGACCGGCGGATTAAATTATTGCGCAATCCGACGAATCAGGGAATTGTTTTCACGCGTAACCGCGCTTTGCAGACAGTTTCTTTCGGGAATAAATACATCGCGATTATGGACGCCGATGACCTTGCAGTGCCGCAGCGGTTAGAAAAACAATTCCGCTATTTGGAAGGCTATCCCGAGTGCTCGTTCTTGGGCGGGGCGATGATCCTGATCAATGAAGAAGGCAAAGAGCTTGGCCGCCGGTTTTATCCGCAAACTCATACGGCGATCCAAAAGATGATCGGCCGCCGTAATCCGTTCGCGCAACCGACGGTCATGGCGCGGCGTTCCTTGTTCAACGCGATTGGCGGTTATAACCCGGCCTTCCCGGTCGCGGAAGATTATGAGCTGTGGTTCCGCGCTTTGGAACGTCACGCGGCCGCCAATCTTCCGGATATTTTATTATATTACCGGCTGAGTAACGATCAGACAAAAGTCAAACAGCTGAAAGAAATTTTGCGCAATACTATTTTGATTCAGAAAACCCGGTTATTTCAGCCGCGTTTTTTTTCTCTGCTGAATCTTTTTTGTTTTTTCGGAGAAATTTTTTTGCTATTATTGCCGGCGGCGTGGATCCTTTGGTTATTTGAAAAAAAGACCTATCGGAAATCGCATGGATAGATTTACCCGCGTTAAACTGCTGATCGGCGAAGCAAAATGGCAGCGCTTAAACCAAAGCCGGGTCACGGTGATCGGATTAGGCGCGGTGGGCAGTTATGCGGTCGAGGCCTTGGCGCGCGGCGGAGTCGGTCATTTGCGTTTGGTGGATTTTGACACAATTCGGGCGAGCAATATCAACCGGCAATTGTTTGCCTTAGAGTCAACGGTTGGAAAAACCAAGCCCGAGGTCGCGGCCCGGCGCGTCAAGGACATAAATCCAGATTGCGTTGTGGAGCCGTTGGAAATATTCGCGGCTGAGGATTCATTCAACGCGATTTTGGATAACCAGCCGCATTTGGTCATTGACGCGATTGACGCAGTGAACCCCAAAGTGCAACTGCTTACGGCTTTGCATCAACGCGGGGTTCCGATGATTGCGTCAATGGGCGCTGCGGTGCGCACGGATCCGGCGGCGATCCGTTTTGGGGATTTGTTTTCGACCAAAAATTGTCCTTTGGCCAAAGTTGTCCGTTACCGTTTAAAACGCCGGGGAATCAATAGCGGAATCCCTTGCGTATATTCCGAGGAGCCGGATTATCAGTCGAAATACCCCTCGATCAGAGAGGAGAATCCCGAAGACGCGTATCAACGCGGCCGCAAACGCCAGGTCTTGGGAAGTTTGCCAACCATCACCGGGATTTTTGGTTTGACGGTGGGACATAAAGCAATGGAAATGCTCTGCGCAGGATTTGAAAGGTGAAGATAATGCAAAATTTGTCTTATTCGTTTTTAGATAAAAAAATTATTATTCGGATTAAGAACCGGATTTGCGAATCTTCCGATGAGCTGTTCGACAGCGCTTTGTGCCGGCAAGTCGTCACGCGCTGCGTGAAAGAATTGGCCAAGCGCCAATCCTTGTTGGCGCGGCCGTTTGGCGCTTTAGATGTGACCAAAGACAAAATCCAGGTCTTTATTGAGACTCTGCGTTTTTTGGCGAAAATGGATGTTGATTTGGTCCCGAAAGTTGTGAAGGGCGCGGACGGGTTTTTAAAAGACAAGGTTTTGTTCAATGATCTGATCGAGCATTTGTATAATTTTTGGCGCAGTTTTGACCGGTTTATTATTTGCGATTCCACGGGATTTGATTTGGACCAGAAACCCTACCGCACGTTTAATACAACGATCGAGCATCTGATGCATTTGATCCGCGCCACTTACCGGGATATTCAAGAGAATCTGACCGGGTTTCATCCCAAGATTTACCGCCAGGTACGTTCCGGCGCCAGTGTGGCCGCGATCGCCCAAGGCCGTCCCCTTTGGCAAGGGGAAACCTTTTACGCTAAACTCAACGCAATTGCAGTCATGAGCCAGATTTTGCTTTATCCGCCATTGATTCTCGAGCCGCCCATGAACAAACGGACCGGAAAATTCGAGCGGGTCATGGTTAATCCACTCGAACGTTTAACGATCGACGCCAAAGAGTGGCTTGGTTATCCGGCAAAAGTCGGAGAGTTGATCATCTTGATTTATTTTCACAATAAATTCGCGGAATTGGGATTTTCTTTGTGCAACCTTTTTGAACTGGCGGATGAAAAAGACTTAACGCGTCCGCCGGACGCGGTGTTTTGTTATGGGGTGCCGCGGCGTTTGGTGGAAGGTCTGGGCGCTTCGCCTACCGTGTTTTTTGACGATGAAGAAAACCAGCTCTTAGTCGGCGCGATCCCGGAAGATGACGAATTCGGTTATTTTGGCTATTTGAAAAAAATGGTTTTGACTCTGCATAATATCGTCATGATGAAACGCGGCCGTCTGCCGTATCACGGCGCAATGGTCCGGGTAATTTTAAAAGGCGGCCGCGCTGCCACGATCTTGATGATCGGCGACACCGGAGCCGGGAAATCCGAGACCTTGGAAGCTTTTCGCGCGATCGGCCAAGATGAAATTCAAGATTTGATTATCATTGCCGATGACATGGGTTCTTTGCAGATCGACAGTCAAGGCCAGATCATCGGTTACGGCACGGAAACCGGCGCGTTTTTGCGCGTCGATGATCTGAAGCCGGGTTATGCTTTCGGCCAGATTGACCGGGCGATTATCATGAGCCCGAGCAAAATCAACGCGCGTATCATTTTGCCGGTCACGACTTTTAATAATGTGATTCAGGGATTTGGCGTTGATATGGTTTTGTATGTAAATAATTATGAAGATGTGGATGATGATCATCCGGTCATCGAACGTTTAAAAGACAAAGACCAAGCTATGAACGTGTTCCGCGAAGGCACGGTCATGAGCAAGGGGACAACCACTACGACGGGAATAGTGCATTCCTATTACGCCAATGTCTTTGGCCCGCCGCAATACAAAGACCTGCACGAAAAATTAGCCCAAAAATATTTTACCGCGATCTTTAAGAAAAATATTTTTGTCGGACAAATGCGCACCCGGCTCGGGCTTCCCGGATACGAACAATCCGGCCCAGCCGAAGCCGCGCGGCAATTGCTTGCCTTGATTCGGGGAAATAATCGATAGAAATTGCCAAGCTTCAAAACGATCAGCCGCCGCCTTTTTTTTCGCCTATCTGTCAAATATACTTATAAAGGGTAGCATACGTGTCCAATTTGGACAGCATATATAGTCGGCCAAGTTTATTTGAGACATGAATCGTGCGTAGGGGCGGACCTTGTGTCCGCCCGAGGCAACGGGCCGAGAGAAGCTCGGCCCGCATAATTTGGACAGCAATGATAGGGTATATATATTTTTGATCGGAGCGCAAGTATGCCGCGAATTTATAAAATTATAGCTCATTTGCTTTGTTTTTGTTTATTTTTTGAACAAAGCGGATTTGCCCAGATAGCCGGAAGTCTGGACATTCCGGGAGCAATGGCGGCGTTTCGCAATTCTTTGATCCAGGAACCGTTTCGGCCTTTGCATTTGCGGTCATTGAAGTATGACATGGCCGGCAGTAATTTCCGTTTGCTTTTGGATAAAGGCGATGCAAAAGCGCTTCCGTCATCCGCGATCGAAACTACGGCGAAAATTTTATTCGATTATTTTGTCGTAGGCATCGCTTTGCCGAACAGCGCATTTTGGGTAAATTTAAAACCGGACGCGCCTGACCGGATTCTGGATGACCGTTTGGCCAAAACCGATATGGGTAAGGTTTTGTTGGAAGCGGATTTGCAGTTGAAAAAAGATACTGCCAAGTTTACTTCCCCGGATATGCCGGAAGGAAAAATCTATTGGGAAAAACTTTATCAGAAAGCCGCGGAACTTTATGGAAAGCAAGACGTAGCGATTCCGACAATGGTGAGGCCTTGGATTGTGCCGGCGGAAATTATTATGCGGGAACAGCGGACAGAGGACGCAGGCCGGAAGCCGGAAAGCCGGATACCGAGCGGGGCGTATATTTATAAGGCGACGTTGAAGGTCATGCTGGAGCAGGATTATTTAAATAATTCCGATGTCTACAATTTCAAAGACCAGCGCGCCAAAACCCTTAATGAATACGCGGCAAAATTAGCCCGGGAAATGATCATCCCGCTTTTGACCCAGGAAGTCAACACTGCCCCGCGTTACGCGGCATTGCGCCAGGTATATTATTCCTTAATTATGGCGCAGTGGTTCAAATCGCGGTTCAAAGACAAGCCGGGTACATATTCGTCGCTAATTGATAAAGAAAACTTAGAAGGCTTGACCTCAAAAAAATCCTGGTCGCCGCAGACCTATTTTCAGGCCTACAACAAATCCTTTAAAGACGGCGAATACAACATCGACCGGGCGGTCGGCACAGACAGCGAACCGCTGGTCCGCAATTACATCAGCGGCGGGATTGTATTGAATATGCCTTTCCCGTCGGCCGGCGCAAGCCCGGCAATTATTGGCGATACAAAAATAGCGGTTTTGCCCGGAACTTCCGCCGGCTCGCCGGAAAGCGTTAATAATATTGCTTTGTCTTTTTTAGGAGGAAATGCAATGAAAGTATCTTCGCCTGTTGCACAGGAGGCGCTGACTCAAGGAGGAAGTTTTAGTTTTGATAGAATTAATAATTTAATTCAATCCGTGTATCCGGGCCAGTCTGATTTAGATATTAAAGAATTTTACAAAGCCGTAGTCGAGGTGAAAGATTTAAATGAAGAACATTTAGATGATTTACATTTATTACATTTGTATTCTGAATATCAAAAAAATAATGCTTTATATGCCAAATTTTTAATGTTTCGGAATGTTAATTTAATAATACTCTTCATCAGTACAATTCTACTATATAATTATCCTGTATTTCGTAAAATGCTTATACCTACAAATCTTATTCTTGCTTCTAGTAATTTTTTATCGCATCTTTTTGTATATTCATATTCTTTAATATTTAAATTGCCATTTTTGAATCGAATTAAAAGTCTTGAAGTTTCTACAGAGGATGAACAAATTGATGGATTGATTGGAAAAACCTTGACCCATCTCAGCCGGGAGGAGAACCTGCCGGGAAATATTGGGCCGGAAGCGCGGGTATTGGATGTTTTTTTAAGAGATGACATTTCATCTTTATCGAGTGATCTTAAAAATTCTTTAGGTAAGACAGAGTTTCAAACGCCACAGGATTTGACTGGATTAATAAAGTTACTGTTTAACGCTCAAAGAAAACCCCGCCGCTGGTGGCAGGGTAATACCAATTCTCAAAGATATCGTTATCAAAGGTTTTTATCGCGTTTGATCGCGTTATCTTTATTTTCAAAGCAAGGCGCTACAGTTAATTATTTAGCTCTTAGCATTATTTTTATTTTGCAAGAGATAGCCGCGGAAGGCGATGATCGGGATATACAAGATGTAGTCGAAATCATGACTGCCGCGCAAGGAGATTTGCGCGTGGCAATGAATAATCAGGAAGTTGAAATTACGGATTTAACCGATCATTTT
Source organism: Candidatus Omnitrophota bacterium (assembly GCA_015233495.1). GTDB lineage: Bacteria > Omnitrophota > Gorgyraeia > Zapsychrales > Zapsychraceae > JADFXQ01. The sequence continues at coordinate 18,415 of JADFXQ010000036.1, forward strand.
ACGCAAATGCTAGTTGGAGCATGGAAAACCGACTCGGAAAAAGATATATCCGTGAAGCGAAAACAGTTTCAAGCGGTCGTTGCTCCGCTTGCAAAATATATTTTTACGCGAATTCAATTAACGAACAAAAGGGCGGAAGGTTTGTCTTTGCAGAAAACGGTTGAAACCTCGGTTCAAAACACTTTAGCGAGTTTGTTGGCGCAAGAAGATAAGGACATGGTGTTGGCGACGATTGATGCTTTGTGGGAAGAAGCGGAAACCCGGGGCATAGCTATGGAACAAATTGAGGAATTGGTTTACAATCGTGTTTTAATCGCAGACCGGATCCCTGACGGAAGAGTGGTGCAGGCGGAATATGAACCGGGTGGTGTAATCCATTTAACGCCGCTTAATGCGGCACAAAGAGCGGCGGCATATAAAAGGTTATTAATCGCTTTGGGTTTGGATGATCGCCAAATAGCGGCAAAGTTCCGCGGGCTAAATCTCCCGGAAACAAAACAAGAGTCACAAAATAAAGAGGGCCTATTGTTGGTTGAACCGGCGGCTGAGATGGCAGCATCAGCTCAATTGCCGCCGCAACCGGCTTTGCCGCAAAGAAGTTCACCGGCAAGCGTTTCCGGGGCAGCGGCATCGCCTGCTCAAGCCGCGGATAAAAACGGCGGGGTGGATTTTCGGGCCTTGCCAGTGCCGGCTTTGCCGGTTTTACCGATGGGAAATGTTCCTCCGGCAATGATTGGGGATTTTAGCCGTTTGGATATTCGGAAAGAATGGTCGTATATTCAAAATATGGTCAATGAAGGCGTGATTCCTTCCGATCAACGTTTGCGGAATTATTTATTAGCCGCTTGCCAACAAAAGAGGTTGGCGCGGGACATTAACCAAATATTAGGCTTGCTTGCCGACGTGCTGCGTTTGGAAGAAAATCATGCCGCGTTAACCGAGCCGGGGATTGAAAATATGCTCGCGCTCCTCGAATCCGACCGGCCGAACCAGGAAATCCAATCCGGTTTGAGCCGAATTTCTACGGCAGCGCCGGAATTGCAATTGAGTATTCCGTAATAGATTCTTGCTTCCGCGGGAATGACAAAATCCAATAAATTTTAAAAATTTGTAACGCCAAAATGATAATGTCCTAATTGGCCAAAATGAAAATGTCCTAATCTGATAACATACCATAACGATAAAAAGGGGGCGTTATGGTTGACAGAGAGGATATGGTTATGGTTAGGACGGA
>JADFXQ010000037.1 GCA_015233495.1 Candidatus Omnitrophota bacterium
GAAACTGTTGAATACATTTTGCCAGATAAGAGAATCAAGTTTAAGACAGGCGATATATACAAGATGGAGAAAGACTTTTCCTACGCCGGGGTTGGATACTATATATTTTTTTATGATGAAAAACATAAGCAGCGGCACATCAAACTGAATTACATCAGTGGTGATGATGAACTTATGGGCTATCTTCAGAAAAAAACCGGAATAAAAGTGCTGCGGGAGGGCACATTTGATGTCGAGAAAGAGCAGCGCCCGGCGGTGAAAGTATTAAAGATCATATGGAATATAATAATAACTTTTTTCTTGGCTTGGATTGTTGTTTTATGGCCATTCATATCGCACTTTAAAAAATAGGTCCAAATTGCGGTTCGAACAATTCAATTGCCACGCAATTGCGGGGACACACACTTTATTTCGTAAGTTATTTGTTTTCAACGAGCATTTTTCTTCCTTTTTTAAAAAACCCTATCGATGTCTTTTATTCCGTTGACAAAAATGGGCTTGTCTTAATCGGGAGAATTTGTCCCGGGCGCTTTCTGACCGCGCAGACCCGCGGCTTTCGACGATTATCCAGGTATTAAACACGTTGGTTTTTTCACTGAAAATTACCTAAAAACGCCTTATAAGAATAATTTTTCTTGACAAATCACGGTTCTATATTGAAAATTTGTTTGTAAAAGATCGGTTCTGCTTCCAGGCTAAATAACTCAACGCGGGCTTAAGAATTTTGATTCGACAACTTGGTGACGCAACAATTCGGAATTATTTTTTCATTCAAGAAACCTGTCTCTTGTTTTTAGGGACAGGTTTTTTTATTCGCTGTTAAATAAACACTGCCGGAGGATTGCGATATGAAAAAACAGCAGCTTGTCCACAGTCTTGTTCTAATTTGTTTTTTTGTCCTGGGCGCCGGGAGGATACTCGCGGATAATAGCGAAGTGAATTTTTCGGCTTTGCGATCAGCCTCGGGGATGCTGCCACTCCGGCAGTTCGCCCCGGACCGTTTGATTGTTAAATATAAAAAAGGCAAACACGACGCGGCCCAATCGCTGCGCGCGAAACATCATGTCCGCAATTCGCGACGGGTGTTCGCCCCGGACGGCTTGTCTGACGCAGCCGCGCAGGATGTCATCGTTAATAAATTCAAGGAATCAAGAAGACATTTCGCGAAACGGGAGCAACGGGCGCAAAAACGTCTCGCAGAAAAGTCTAAGGCCGCTTCTGCCGCGGTAGGTGACAGGGAAAAAGCATTGGCGGATTTTTGGGTAGAAGAAGTTCCCGTCGGATCGGACCTGCAAACCATTCTTAAGGATTATAAAAAGAATCCCAATGTCGAGTCCGCGCAACTCGATTATCAGATGAAAGTGAATATGCTTCCGAATGACCCGTCCTATGGTCAGCTTTGGGCCATGCCGAAAATCAAGGCGGATATGGCCTGGGACACGACGCAAGGCGAAGGGGTGATCGTTGCCGTGGTGGATACGGGCATTGATTTTAATCATCCGGATTTAGCGGCGAATATTTGGACCAATTCGAATGAGACACTCAACGGCGTAGATGATGATAACAATGGTTTTGTTGATGATATCCGGGGTTGGAATTTTAGCGATAACCCGAACAACAATAATCCTATGGATGACAATGAACACGGCACGCATGTCGCCGGCACGATTGCCGCGCTGGGGAATAACGGAATCGGCGTCATCGGGGTTGCCCCGAAGGCAAAAGTCATGGCGGTTAAAGGGTTGAATAAGGACGGTTGGGGGACGATCAGCGGTTTAGCGCAGGGGATCATTTATGCCGCGCAGAACGGGGCGGATGTCATCAATAATAGCTGGGGTTGTGTCGCTCATTGTCCGGATAACCCGATTGCGGAAGATGCGGTACGGATTGCGTATAACCTGGGCGCGACCATTGTATTTGCCGCTATGAATAGCAATCAAGACGTGCAATATTATAGCCCCAATAATATGAAAGAAGTGGTGACTGTCGCGGCGGTTGATAATCAGGACCAAAAAGCCTGGTTTTCCAATTATGGCGCGAAAATTGATGTATCGGCTCCCGGAGTCGATATATTGTCTACCACGCCGAATAATACCTATTCAAGTTTCAGTGGGACATCCATGGCCGCGCCGCATGTCTCCGGTTTAGCGGCACTGATTTTAGCCAATCATCCGGGTTTTACAAACGAACAAATCCGCCAAGCTTTGCGGTTGTCCGCCGATGATATAGCTGCCGCGGGGGGATGGGACATGATTTCCGGTTATGGTCGGATCAATGCCCTAAGCGCCATTAATAAAAGTGACGTGGGAACCGCGCTCATCCGATTCGTCACGCCAGTCGTTGATGATCCTTTGAATTATGAAATCGATTATTCCGCGGCCGGTCCGAATTTTGCTTCGTATATTCTTTCGCAGAAGTTGATCGGCGATGCCAATGCCAAGAACGATCTTTACAGCAATGGTTTACCGATCACGGACGGGAAGTATAATTATCATTTCCCCGTGAATATCGATGGAGTGGAGATCAAATTGCAGGCCCGCAATTTTCAGGGAGTCATGGCCGAGGATCGAAGCGTCATCAGTCATCCCACGGTGATTCTGCAATATCCCCTGACCGATGAATACGTCCCGGTCAAGACGATTGATGCGCAGGGCTCGGCTTTGGGTAGTGATTTTCTTGAGTATCGCTTGGAACTGGATGGGACCACAATCAAAGACCGGGCAACTACGCCGGTCAATCAGGGTATTTTGGGCCAGATCGATGTCCCGACATTGGATCCCCGCGTTGCGCATCAATTGACGTTGGCAGTCAAAAACACGGCGGGTCGGGAATTCAAGCAAAGTTCTTTATTCAAAATCGCGATTGATAACCTTGCCGGATGGCCGGCGCAGTTTAAGGTTGAGGAAAACGGACAGGTCTATAAACCTTGGGGGACATCGGATCCGATCATTGCGGATTTGGATCAGGATGGCAAAACGGAAATCATGGTTATCATGAATATGGATCCGGTCATTGGGGATGTGATTTGTATTTACCGTCCTGACGGGACATTTTATCCCGGATGGCCGCGGCGTTTTCCCGGTGAATATATCGGCGCATTGGCCGCCGGCAATTTGACTGGCGACGCGAAGCAGGAAATTGTCTTTTCTTCCGAAGATTATGCCACCGGCCAGGTCCGGAATTTTTACGCGCTGGATTTGGCCGGACGGGTTTTGCCCGGGTGGCCGTTGTCCAACGCGATTCGGATGAGTCCGGAAGATTCCATTTCTGTCGCGGATGTCGATGCGGATGGTTATGATGAAGTTGTGGTGAGAAATTTGGTTAACAATGCATCGCATACTGATTCCCGGATTGACGTTGTTAAGGGCGATGGCACGCTGATGGCCGGTTGGCCGCAAATTATAAATCCGGCCAAAATGAATGCGTTCAGCACGGAAAACATTATGCTCAACGTAGGGGATGTGCTTGGTGACCGCCAGAAAGAAATCATTGTCAGCACGACTGATATCGCGGAGCCGGCGGTTAGCCGGGTGATGATTTTCAATGCCGCGGGCAACCGGCTCGCGCAACAATCTTTTAATGGCGGGATGTACATCAAACCCGTATTAGGCGACGTGGATCATGACGGTCACAAAGAGATTGTGTTGGGATTGAAAACCAAGGTGGATCAGAACAATTATGTCAGTAAACTCATTGTCATGCGTCCGGATGGCGCAATGCTGCCGGGTTTTCCGGCCGTGATCCCGGATAATCAATTCAATGTCGGGGGTTTGGCTTTAGCGGACACGGATGGCGACGGAAAATTAGAAATCGTGGCGCAAACCGCGAGTTATGGGATCTATGATGAGGTTTCTAAAACAACCCGCAATAAATATTCCCTTTTAGTGTTTGATCATAACGGTCAAGTTTCCGGCGGGCCGTATGTTTTGTGGAGTGATTTATTTTGGGCCGGCATACCTTTAACAGTCGGGGATGTGAATGGTGACGGGAATATTGAGATTATCAATATTTATTGCAACGCTTCTGCCGATCAAGAATATTTGTATATCCGAAATATACGCGGTGAAAATTTGCCGAATTTTCCTTTGGCGCTGCCGTGTTCCGGAAAATATGACGGCACAGCCTTAACCGATCTTAACCAAGACGGGAAAATCGATATAATTATACCGGTAAAAAACGGGTATGTTTGGGCGTATAGTCCCTTTAAAACCGCTTTCGATCCGGCGAAACTTTATTGGACGCAAACGGGGTTTGACGCGGGACATACAAATGATTTTGTCCCGCCTAATTTGCCGCCGGTCATTGCCCCGATTGCCGATCAACGGGCGCTGGTTTCCGCGCCGGCGACTTTCACGGTGAGCGCGGCGGACCCGGATAACGATCACGTGACACTGGCGGCGCAATTGGCGAACGGCAATGCGTTGAGCGCGATGGGCGCGAATTTTACGGATAATGGGAATAATAGCGGGACGTTTAATTGGACGCCGACTGCGGATAACACGGTTGGGTTGTACACGATTGTGGTGACCGCGCAAGACGCGTTCGGCCATCACGTCAGAGCGAACGGGAATATCATGTTATCACCGAAGGCGGCCATGACCGCTCCGGCGGATGGGACATTGTTGTTTAGTTCGAATGTGACATTCAATTGGAGTCCGAGCGCGGTGAACGCTACCTATAAATTGCAGATGGGCAGGCAAGCGGGCGGGTATGATATTTATAACGGCGCGGATAGTGCCGCGACTTCAGCAGAGGTGACGAATATCCCGTTAGTCGGCCAGCCGGTGTATGTGACGTTGACGACCAAGATCGGGGCAATGGTTGCGACTGAGTCGTATAGATATCCGACGATTCAATCCGCGTTCAACATTACGGCTACAACCGGGGCGCACGGCACGATTACGCCCGTTGGGAAGGTGACCGTGCATTACGGCGCGAACCAAGTCTTTACAATCATCCCGGCAACGGGGTATAAAATCGGGGATGTATTGATCGACGGTGTATCGAATCCGGCGGCTATCGCGGCCGGGACATACACTTTCGCCGGTGTTGCCGTCGACCATACGATCGCGGCGAGTTTTGTGCTGAAGACGTATTTCCTTTCCGTAAACATTACCCCGCAAGAAGCAATTGCGGCAGGCGCGAAGTGGCATTTAACGTCCGGACCGGATACCACGCTCAAGAACAGCGGGGATACGATAACGAATCTGCCGGCCGGGACATATGCGGTCGCGTTTAACGGGTTCAACGGGTTTACCGCTCCGGCAACCCAGACAATACGGCTTGCCGATGGCAACCCCTCGATTGTGACTGCGGCGTATACACCGTGGCAGGCATTTTTTCTGACAGTTGCTCTCACGCCTACCGGAGCTATCACTGCGGGCGGTAAGTGGAAGTTGAACGCCGGTCCGGATACAACGTGGAAAAACAGCGGCGACACGATCGCGAATATACCCGGCGGGTCGTATACGGTTTCTTATGCAGCGGCGAGTGAGTTTACCACGCCGGCTTCCAAGACGCTAAGAGTCATTGATGGGACAGCCACAACTGTGACAGCGGCGTATGTGCCGATCCCGCGGTTTTCCTTGACTGTTCAGCTATCGCCATCCGACGCGATTGCGGCAGGCGGGAAATGGAAGTTGAATGCCGGTCCGGACAAGACGTGGAAAAACAGCGGCGATACGATCGCGAGTATTCCGGGCGGGTCGTATACGGTTTCCTATTCCGCGGCGACCGAATTTACCACACCGGCAACGCAAACGATCCGGGTGATTGATGGAACAGCCACAACCGTGACAGCGGCTTATGTGCCGATCCCGCGGTTTTCCTTGACTGTCCAGCTATCGTCATCCGACGCGATTGCGGCAGGCGGGAAGTGGAAGTTGAATGCCGGTCCGGACAAGACGTGGAAAAACAGCGGCGACACGATCGCGAGTATTCCGGGCGGGTCGTACAGTATTTCGTACGCTTCGTTTAATGGATTCACCCCGCCGGCAACTCAGACGATCCGAGTCATGGACGGGAGCGCGACAACCGTCAACGCGGCCTATATTCCTTTGCCGACGTTTACCTTAACCGGAGCCCTGACTCCGCCGGAGGCGATCGCGGCTGGCGCGAAATGGCGGTTGACCTCTGGCCCGGATACGGCGTGGAAAATCAGCGGCGTCCAGCTATACAATTTGCCGGGTGGGTCGTATACAGTAACCTTTTACCCGGTAAGCCGCTGGCGAACTCCGGCGAACCAAGCGATCAGAATCACGGATGGAAGCAGTCTGACGGTGACCGGGACTTATACACCGCAATAAACCGTGGTAGGGGCGCCCCTTGTGGGCGCTCGGCGTGGGATCGCGAAATGATAACGGGTCTCTGTAGGGGCGGCCCTCGCAGACTGGGACAAATGCCCTATTTTTGAAATTTTAAAAAAAATTTGCTCCACTTTGGCCATTAGATTCCCCTTTCGCGGGAATGACACCCGAATTTTGTCATTCCCGCGAAAGCGGGAATCCACTTGCGGAAATAAATTTCCCTTGTGTCCCAGTCTGCTCGTGGGCGCCCGTTACGGGATCGCGAAAGGATAACAGGCCGCTGTAGGGGCGCCCCTTATAACTACAACAACATTGAAATTACTTCTCGACTTTTGCCTGCCTTTGACGGAAAATGTTTTTTATGTCACGCCGTGATTTTTTGCTAACGATTGTTTCCGCGGTTCTGTTGATCTTCGCGTTTCCCTGCACGGATTGGTGGCGGCTGGCTTGGGTGGGATTTGTGCCTTTGTTGTTCGTTATCGACGGCAAGAAGCCAAGTCAGGCCTTTGGTCTCGCGTATCTTTGCGGCCTGATATTTTTCTTCGGCACGCTTTATTGGTTCTGGCACGTCACGTTGCTCGGCATGATCTTGTTGGTTATGTATTTCGCCGTGTATTTCGGCTGTTTCGGCGCTTTGGCTGTCCGGTTCGGCGGCCGTTCTATCCTCAGCCGCATTTTTATTCTCCCCATATTCTGGGTCAGTTTGGAATTGATTCGCTCGCGGCTGTTCACCGGGTTCGACTGGGTGAGTTTGGGCCATTCGCAATATAAAATATTTTATTTGATTCAAATCGCCGACCTGACCGGAGTTTTCGGTATTTCATTTTTGGTCATGATGGGCAATGTGTTGGTTAAGGAAATCATTTCCGGAGGCATTCACAAAAATACCCGCGGACTGGGTTGGCCGGTTGTGATTTTCGCGGGGATTTTCATGGCCGTATTTTTTTATGGCCGCCCCCATTCCGTCATGACCAGACTCTCGTCGAGTGTGATTGTTTCGGTTGTCCAGCCGCAGATCAAGCAGACGCTGAAATGGGTGGAAGCCACCTGGCCGGATATTTTGCGGGAATTAAAATTATTGACCCTGAAAGCCGCGGCAGACCGGCCGGGTTTGATTGTTTGGCCGGAAACCGCTTTTCCGGGAATTTTGGAAAAATCCGCCGCGGGAGATTTTCGCGACCCAGGCCAATGGATTGACGAAGTGCGGGCGATCGCGCGTGCAGTTCACGTCCCGCTTTTATTCGGAGCGGTCATTGAAGAAGACGGCCGCTATTTCAACGCCGCGTTGCTTATGGACGAACAGGGAAACATCAAAGAAGTTTACCGCAAAAGACATTTAGTCGCTTTTGGCGAGTATGTGCCTCTGCGCCGGTTTTGGCCGGCGCTGGCCAAGTTTGTGCCGATTGAGGATTTTACGTCCGGAAAAAATTGGACCGTGTTTTCTCTCGGCGACCCGCAGTATCCGCGCCTGCGGTTTTCGTCCCTGATTTGTTTTGAAGACACGGTGGCCCGGGTCACGCGTCAGTTTGTTTTAAGCGACGCGGATGTATTGATCAATATGACCAATGACGCCTGGTTTGGCCGGTCCAAGGCCATGTTCCTGCATTTGCAATCCGCGGTGTTCCGCGCTGTGGAAAACCGCAAGCCGCTCATTCGCGCGGCCAATACCGGCGTGAGCGCGTTCATCGCGGATGACGGCTCCATTGAAGAAACTTTGCCGGATTTTGCTTCTCTACGCAATGACCATCCCGGAGTCATGACCCGGATAGTTTCTTATCAACGGGGTAAACCAACCCTATATTCTCGCTGGGGCGATTGGTTCGCGTGGGCCGGTTTTCTCTTCAGTCTGGCGATAATTGGATTTGGATTAAAGTTTAAAAAATAAAATAGGCCTGTTTTTCCGCGGTAGATTTAATATAATAAAAAAAAGATCTACTAAGGATCAAATGAACGGATTATTTTCAATGGTCTTTAAAAAAAGAGGCGGCTATGTTGTTTAAAGAATATCCGATTGAGGTCATAGGTTATAGCGTGGCGTTATTGGGCATTTTATTTTTAATTGTTAAAAATACACGGCGCCAGAAAAGAACGGCTAAATCACCCGGACGTTGGAAATCGATTTTGGTGATCGACGACGACGAAGGCATTCTGCATTCGACACGGTCCATTCTTTTGTCCGCGGGTTACGGCGTCTTAGTCGCGAATCGGGGAGAATTTGGTTTGCAAATCGCCCAGACCCAGAAACCGGATTTGATCATTACGGATGTGATTATGCCGGGGATGAAAGGCCGGGAATTATGCCAGCGATTGAAGCAGGATGAAAACACCCAAAATATTCCGGTGGTTTTTTTGACCGCCAAAGATTCTCCGGAGGATATTGCCGCGGAAAAAGAAGCTGGCGGCGTCGCGCATCTTACGAAGCCGGTCAACGCGAAAATACTGCTGGCGACGGTTTCTCAAATTCTGAACGCGCCATTATGAGCATTTTAAAACCATTGAGAGCCGCGCAGCGGGCGTTGGCGCGGCAGGGATTATACGTTTTTTTCGCGCTTTTTCGTCCTTTGCCCTACCGTTTGGTGCGTCTGATCGGTCAGGTTTTGATCGCGGTTGGCTATGTTTTTATCTGGCGCCAGAAAAAAATCGCTCGGGAAAGTTTAACGATTGCCTTCTCCGGAGAGAAAAGCGCGGCGGAAATCGAGAACATCGCGCGGGAATGTTTTTATAATTTCGGGTGGGGCATGGTGGAAATGCTTTATGCCATGGCCCATCCGCATTGGGCCTTGGGAAAAGTAACGATAGACGGCCGCGACCGTCTTGACACCGCTTTGGCCCGCGGCCAGGGGGTGATTACGGTCACCGCGCATTTTGGCAATTTTCCTCTGATGATGCTGGCTTTGGCCCAAATGGGATATGACGTGAGTTCGATAATTCGGCCGGCCCGGGACGCGGATTTGGAAAAATTTTTATATCGCAAGCGTTCGGACCTGTCCGTTAAAACCGTGTATGCCATTCCCCGCCGGGAATGCGTTGAACAATCCTTGAAAGTATTGCGGACGAATGGATTGCTGTTTATTCCCATCGACCAGCATTTTGGCAACGGCCACGGGGTCTGGGTTGATTTTTTTGGCCGGAAGGCGGCTACAGCTACGGGGCCGGCGGTTTTTTCTCTGCGAACCGGGGCGCCGATTATTCCGGTTTTTGTGACGCGTCAAGGAGTGGACGGACACCGGATTATTGTCGAAGCGCCGATCCCGGTAGCGGCGGGCGCGGATGAAGAAGAACGCGTTTTAGAGACAACCGCGGCGATAACGCGGGTGATCGAACAATATATCCGCCGTTATCCGCAAGAATGGGGATGGATGCACCGACGTTGGAAGACCTAGGAGGAAAAATGACCACAGAAAACAATTATAAAAAGTTTGTCCGATTCATCGGCGGGATGGCGGCTTTGCTTTTAGGCGTTACGCTGATCTTGATGTTTTGGCAAGATGTTGTTTCTTTGTTCCGCGGTTTTGCCGGATTGGCTTTGGCTTTGGGTGGATTATTGGCGCTTTATTCGGTTCGGGATTGATGAACGCGGACGGTAGACGGATGACAGCAGACGGCGGACAGCGGAAAAAAATTTCTCCCCAATTGGTTATCTTTGACATTGACGGCACACTCGTCAACGCTTTTCCCGCGGTGGTCAGCAGTTTAAATTTCGCGACGACCCGATTAGGCTACCCGCCGCAAGACCCCGAGGTGATTGAGCGTAATGTCGGCTGGGGCGAGCGGCATTTGCTCAGCCGGTTTGTCCGGCCCGAGGATATCGAACCGATCATCGCGCATTACCGCGAACATCATCAGACGGCTTTGTTAACCGGAACCAGCTTTATGCCGGGCGCCGCGGCAATCCTGCCGGAGTTGAGCCGGCAGGGTTATCAAATCGCAGTCGCGACCAACCGTCCCCAGTGGTCAACGGAAATCATACTTAAGGTATTGAATATACGGCATTTTTTTGCCGCGATTGTAGCCGGCGATATGGTGGCGCGGCCTAAACCGGCGCCGGACATGTTAAACCAAATTCTTAAAGTGTGTTGCGTAGAGGCTGATTCGGCAGTATTTGTAGGCGATATGACGGTGGACGTCGAAACCGGCCACAACGCGGGCGTGCGAGTGATTGCCGTAACGACCGGCACAAGCACCTTGGCAGAGATTCAAGCGTTGCGGCCTTTTGGCGTGGTTTCGTCTTTAGATGAAATTTGGCAATTGATTTCTTAAATAATCCAACCGGCGGCAGGGTTGTATTTTTTTATTGATTATTTTTTGTTTTTTATGTATAACCATATACTCAAACTATTTAAAAAAAGACAATTAAGGACTACTCATGGGCAAGACACGTAAACGCCGCGCTAAATTGAGCTGGCGTTCCAAAAAAGCGAATCACGGCACAAAACCCAACCGCGGTTAATTTCTTCCCTCCGGCCGCTTGCAAAAAGCGAAGCGGCCGGAGGAAACACCTTCGCGCTGCATCCTTCATTTAAAAAGCCTATTCAGATTTTCAAATTAAAAGTAGACGGAACAGAATCAGAAGCATATGCTATAAAAGCATTTAGAGAAATAATCACTGACGTTATATTTTCGCATAAGCAGGAAAAAACAAGGAGGAGGGGTATGTGTCAGGTAAGTAAACTCGTTAAAACATTTTCCTTGGCATTGCCAATGGCGCTTACAGCGTCTATAGGTTTTGCCAGTGAAGCGGATTTGCTTGTCCCAAATCTGGCTTCACAGCAGTTTTTAGGGATGAACGGACACACGCTTTTGCTGTGGGGGCTGTTAGTCTGCGTTTTTGGTTTTTTGTTTGGGATCAAGCAATTTATCAGCATCATGCAAATGCCGGTGCACCGGGCCATGAAGGAAATTTCCGAACTTATTTATGAAACCTGCAAAACTTATCTTATTACTCAAGGAAAATTCCTGTTGATTTTGGAAGCCATTATCGGCGTGGTTATTGTGGCTTATTTTGGCTGGCTGCGGCATTTTGTTTTTGGAAAAGTCGCTCTGATTCTGTTTTGTTCTTTGGTGGGTATTGCCGGAAGTTACGCGGTGGCTTGGTTTGGGATGCGGATCAATACTTTAGCCAACTCGCGTTCCGCTTTTGCCGCGCTGCGCGGTATGCCTTATCCCGTTTACGCTATACCGACTCAAGCCGGGATGTCGATCGGGATGTTGCTGATTTCGATCGAACTTTTCGTCATGTTGATCATTCTTCTCTTTATTGATCCGGCTAACGCCGGACCGTGTTTCATCGGGTTCGCGATCGGCGAGTCGTTAGGCGCTTCCGTATTGAGAATCGCGGGCGGCATTTTCACCAAGATTGCCGACATTGGTTCCGATTTGATGAAGATTGTGTTTAAAGTGAAGGAAGACGACGCGCGTAACCCGGGGGTCATCGCGGATTGCACCGGCGACAACGCGGGTGATTCGGTCGGACCGACCGCGGATGGTTTTGAAACTTACGGCGTCACGGGCGTGGCTTTAATCTCGTTTATTCTCGTCGCGGTTAAGGACCCGTCGGTGCAGGTTATGCTTTTAGTTTGGATTTTTGTGATGCGTTTGGTGATGTTAATCGCCAGTTCATTATCGTATGCGATCAATGACCTGATCGCCAAAGAATTGTACGGCAAGGCGGAGAAAATGAATTTCGAAGCTCCGTTATCCTCTTTGGTCTGGATCACCTCCGGTGTTTCAATTCTTTTGACGCTTGCCGCGTCTTTATTGCTGATCCCGACGTTGGGGGATGGAACGCTCTGGTGGAAATTGGCGCTGATCATCTCTTGCGGCACCGCGGCCGGGGCAATTATCCCGGAAATCGTGAAAATTTTCACTTCCACGGAATCGGAATACGTGAAAAATATTGTGTCCTGTTCCCGCAGCGGCGGGGCATCGCTCAATATCCTGTCCGGGTTCACGACGGGAAATTTCAGCTGCTATTGGATGGGGTTATGTATTATTTCTTTGATGGGCATAGCGTATATGGTCTCCGGTTGGGGTCTGCATTCCATTATGATCGCTCCCGCGGTTTTCGCGTTTGGCTTAGTCGCCTTTGGTTTCTTAGGCATGGGCCCGGTCACGATCGCGGTGGATTCCTACGGCCCGGTCGCGGACAACGCGCAGTCGATTTATGAACTGTCGTTGATTGAAACGATTCCTAATATTAAGGAAGAGATCAAACGTGATTACGGGTTTGAGCCGGATTTTGGCAAGGCCAAATTTTTGCTGGAGTCCAATGATGGCGCTGGCAACACGTTTAAAGCTACTTCAAAACCGGTGTTGATCGGCACGGCGGTTGTGGGGGCCACGACGATGATTTTTTCAATTATCGTTATTTTGACCCATGGCTTGACTATGGGCATTGAAAAATTATCGATACTCTATCCACCGTTTTTATTAGGGATGATCGCGGGCGGCGCGGTGATTTATTGGTTCACGGCCGCGGCCACACAAGCGGTTATTGCCGGCGCTTATCACGCGGTGGAATTCATCAAGGCCAACATGAAGTTGGAAGGCGCGCAGAAAGCCTCGACGGAAGATTCGAAAAAAGTCGTGGAAATCTGCACTCAGTTCGCGCAAAAAGGGATGATCAATCTGTTTTTGACCATCTTTTTCTCGACCTTAGCGTTCGCGTGCTTAGAACCTTATTTCTTTATCGGGTATTTGATTTCTATCGCGATTTTTGGGCTTTATCAGGCGATCTTCATGGCCAATGCCGGCGGCGCCTGGGACAACGCGAAAAAAGTGGTGGAAGTGGATTTACGGGAAAAGGGCACGCCTTTGCATGATGCCGCGGTAGTCGGCGACACAGTCGGCGACCCGTTTAAGGACACCTCGTCCGTTGCCATGAACCCGATCATCAAATTCACGACCTTGTTTGGGTTATTGGCGATTGAAATCGCGATCACTTTGCCGCGGGAAATTGATACTCTGTTGGCAATCGTCTTTTTCGCGGTTTCGGTGTATTTTCTGTCGAAATCGTTTTACGATATGCGGATCGGCGTGGAAGAAAAAAAGAAATGCTGTTTTGTTTGCGGGAAATAAATAGTAATAAATAATGACAGGCCTAATAAAAAAGGTGACAAAATATTTTTTGTCACCTTTTTTATTAGGCCTGTCATTATTTATTTTTACGCGCTAACGCATCGGCCCGTCGAAATATCCTTGATTATAACCGCGGATAAAAATTTCGGGAATAGGGATTTTCCAAAAACAGCGCGGGTCAGCCCAGTAAGCGATTTCTCCGGGCAAGGCGGAAGATAAGCTGATCTCTTGACGAAAAGACGGGGACAGAAAATGGCGTTTGGTATTATTTAGGGCCGCAGTTACGCGGGAGGGCAGAGGTCCCATAAAAAATAAACCAGCGCTCAGCGCAACACAGATCCCAATTACGACGTGTTTTATTTTTTGATTCGGGAGAGCGCATCCCAGGTAAGGCAGGCATTGGATGAGGGTAAGCAAAAAGACCGGGAATACTAGGTCATTATAAATGAAAATGCGCGGGGTAACGGGGTAGCCTTTGCGCAGTGCGATCCAGGCAATGCCGGGTTCGAGAAGAAAGAGGAGAAAAGCCGAGAATAAAGCGATCGCCAAGGGCCGGTTGTTTTTGTCCGCAAAGCAAACGGCGATCCCGGCAACACAGAGCAAGCCGAGGGGATATTGGGCCGCCCAAAAATGCAAGAAATCCAAATGGGTCGGAAATCCGAGATTTCCGCTTTTCCAGGGAATGTAATAAAAACACAATAACATTGGCAGAACAAAATAAAGGCTTTTGCGCCAGAGGTTTTTTTTATCAATTGGCGGGTTGAGTAAGGCCGTGATGAACGCGGCGCCGCCCATACTGAAAATTTGAAAAATGCTGCCGGTGGAAGTTAAAGCCATGAGAATCAGGCAAATAAAAAGCGGTTTTTTTGACGAGGGGTTGAGCAAAGCGAAGCTTAAAGCGCTGAGCCAGAGCATATTCCATAAGGCATAAGCCCGGGCTTCAATTGCGTAATGAGCCGTTAAGGGCGCAAATAAGAGCGCGGTGAAAGCCAGGCAGAGAAGACTGCACTGCAGGATTTTCATCGCGGTTGAAACAGGTTTACGGAGAATTTGGGCCGCAAAGAGGATATAAAAAAAAGCGGTGAACAAAACCGTTAACCCCAGCGAAATTATCCGGTAATACACGGCCGGATGCAATCCCAGCCAGTTGATTTTTTCGCGTATGTGATCAAAATATTTTTGCGGCCAATAATAAAGCGGGGCCGGGCTCGCTTCTCCGGAGCCGTGCAGCAGCAGATGAGTGTAGGTTGATAGACGACAAACATATTTGATGGCATTATGTTCATCCGTCCAGGTCGCTTTTTGCAGGGCGCGGTGGCAGGCGTCAATGGTAAAAACCGTCAGCAAAGCGCTTAAAAAAACGCCGGTAGTCAAGCTGAGTATGAGGCGAGGTAAATTTTTGATCATCAGAAATTATGCGGCCCAGAAAGGCTGCCGGGAGCTATTGGACAAAATTCATTTTTTCGATTTCGAACGCTTGGCGTAAATTTTCCGGAAAAACCCAAAAATTTTCCGGGATTTCCCAATAATAAATTTCTTTTGCCGAAGCGGAAGCGACGCTGAGGGCTTGCCGGTTTTCTGGTTTGGTGAAATGCGCGACGGATGTTTTAACCGCGGTGGTCAAGCGGGTGTGGACGTCCACGGTATAGAATAAAGCTGCACAGCTGAAGAGACAGATACTGAGTCCCCAGGCGCGGGCGGTCTTTTTTCCGGGCGGATCGAACCCTCCGGGGAGACAGCGGGCTAAGGTCAATAAAAAAACCGGGACGGAGAGTTCATTAAAGAGGAATTGCCGGTTGTGCAGAAAATATTTTTTCGCGACCACGGCCGCCGTCATTAACGGTTCAAAGAAATAGAGCAGCAGCATCGACAAAGACGCCAAAGCGAAAATCCGTGTTTCTTTTTTTTGGAAACATAAAACAATCCCCAAAACACTTAATAAGGCCGTGGGTCTCTCGTTATTCCAAAATCGAAAAAAAAGCTCTGCGAGGTTGGGCGGCTGGGGATATTCCCAATGCGCGCCCCAAGGGAAGTAATAAACGCAGAGCAAGGCCGGCGCAATAAACAGCCGGGATGCGGCTGAGAGAGTGGTTTTCCAGTTGGTAGTTTCGTTCCAGCGCAGAATAATAAAGGCGCTGGCCATGGCGGCTATTTGAAAAATACTCCCGGTGGTGGTGAATGCCATGAGCAAAAGCAGGACAGTGATTCCCCAGCCGCGGCGGTTGCTGGTCAAGGTCAAGGTGAGGGCGGCCATCCACAAAAGATCCCATAAGACATAAGGACGGGCCTCAATGGCGTAAGCGTACACAAAAGGTTGAAACAAGAGGCATACGGTAGCCAATAACAAAAGCAGAATTTGGGTTGTTTTCACGGAAGGCGGCGCGGTGTTTTGGCTGATCGCGCAGCCCATGAGTATGACGATAAAAATAGTGAGCAATAAAGTTGCGGCAATGGAGATCAAGCGAAAATAAACCAAGGGATGAAAACCGGCCCAGTTGATGTTTGTCCTTTGATTATAAATCCATTTGGTTAAAAGGGTGTAAAACGGCGAAGGACTGCCTTCATTTTTTTGGAAAGGGCCATGCCAAAACAAATGGCTATAAGAATTGCGCATGGCTAAATGCTTGATCGTGTAATGTTCATCCGTCCAGAGGGGTTTTTGGCGGGCGGCGTATAAAGCATTGACAAAGAAAATCGCGAGAAGCGCGGCAAAAACAGGCAAAGCGATCCCGAGCATCCAGCGGCGAAACGTCGCGTCTTTTATCATTTGATTTAGCGTATGGGAATAGGATTTATGATCATCAACAGTCTTACGTGACTTTAATAGTTTAGCCTTACTAACCCATTCAAAACTCGAAAGAACCATAGTTCATAATACCACAACATAGTTCCGGCTAAAAATATTAAAATAATTTTTGCGGTGAAACGGTCGACATTGTTTTGCGGGTATGTTACTATAACCCTGAGTTGCGGAATAAGGAGGCCGGCATGGTTATTCGTAAAATCAAATTATTCGTGTTAAGCGCGCTTTTGTTTTTTGCCTGCGGCTGTGTTTATCTGGTGGTGGGGGGGATTGGGGCGGTGGGAGGGTATGTTGTGAGTCCAGATACCGTCGAAGGATTAACGCAAAATAAAACGACGACGGTTTGGGAAAACGCGGTGAAGGTCTTGTCCATCATGGGGACCATTGTTGAAAAAGATCAAATTTCCGGCGTGGTTACCGCGAAGCTCAGCGGGTCTAAAGTCGATGTCCGGATCTTATCGATGGGAGAAAACACGGTTAAATTGAGCGTCAAGGCGCGGAAAGCGTTTTTGCCGAAAATTGCTTTGGCGCAGGACGTTTTTGTCAAGATTATGAGCCAGGTCAATGATTAAAGGTTAGAACATGAATTTTTGGCAGATCGGGATGTTTTTTGTTTTGTTCGGTTCGATCTTTACGGTCGGGAGCCTGGTTTATGCTTTTATTTTTGACCGCGGAGCTTCCCAGCTTAACCGCAGTGTTTATTTGGGCGAGACTTTACTTTTAGGAAGCACGGTGTTGTACGGGGTATTTTTGTTCTGGTCGATGTGCGGGCTTTACAATCAATATTTTCTTTGGGGGACGGTTTTAGGGGGGTATGCGGGTTTGATTTTTGGCGGAGCCCGGCGGGGAATCGGCAGTTTTTTTCGCGCGGGTTTTTCCCGGCATATAGGTTTTTATATTTTTGCCGCTTTGTTTGGTTTTTTTGTGTTCCGGAATTGTTTTTTCCTGATTGACGTCGATTCGCACGCGACGTATCTTTTGGCGCAAAAGCTTTGGCTGCAATTTCACACCAGCATCATTCGCTCCAACGCGATCGATGCCCGCATTTATATCCCGCAATTTGACAATATTTTTTATAGTCTGAGCATCCCAATTTTTCCGACGGAGACTTTTTTCCCGCAACTGATCAATATTTTTTTCCGGGGGATCGCGGTGCTGTTGGTTTACGGGTATGTCACTTACCGGTTCAACGCCTGGTATGGTGTAGCCGCGTCGATGTTTTTGCTGTTCAACCTGCATTTTTATATTTCCGGAGCGAACCAATGGGTTCTTATGAACGGCGCGATTGTCGCTTTAGTTTTCGCGGCTTGTTACAATTTTTATGAAAGCCGGCGTAATTTTACGTTTGACCGTTTTTTGTTGGGGTTGATTTTTCTTAGCCAACTGCCCAGCAATAAGTATCAGAGTTTTTATTTTTTCTTTTTTCTCCTCGCTTTAGGCCTTTTTATCCAACCGGTATTGAAAGAGCAAATCCTCGCCATTTGCCAGCAGAGAAAAAAGCTATCTTTGGCGCTCCTGTTCATCAGCATCGCGGCTTTGCATTATGTCAAGAATTGGATTACCACGGGCTTGCCGTGTTTCCCGGTTTTAGGCGGGACCTTCCATATTTTTGGCCGCGATCCGGAGTTTGACATGGTTTTTCAACAGTATGGCCGCGGCGTGACGTGGATGGAGTTTGTGAAAAATTTTAGTTTTTTCTATCTCTGGCACGGTATGCAGCCGGCGTATCGTTTTCTGCTGTTTTTTTTATCACTGCCGCTCATTGTCGTGATTGCCGGGCGTGTCAAATTTAACTTGGATAAAATTTATGAGTTGTGTTATTGGCTGAGCGCTTCGGCATTAGTCACGTTTGGCATCTGCCTCGCCACGCACCAAGACCCGCGTTATTATGTTTATGCGATCGGAGTCATGACGTTTACGACCATATTCGCGTTTGATTACGTTTTGCGGGAGTTTTTTTGCTTAAGGAACCGATTCGTTTTTTTTCGCTACGCGATTATTCTTTGGGTGGCGTGTCAAGGTTGGCGGATATTTTTAGCCGAAGGCAGTGATTTTAAGTTGCCGCTGATCAAATGGAATATTGGAGTCCTGACGAATAAAATTCACACGATGGATGTTATTGATTATTATTTTTCCAAAACGCGTCTGTATTTAATGGCAGCGGAAAAATATCCGGAAGTTTACGCGAAATCCGCCTGGAATTATGATCAGGGAGCCTCTTTTTCATTTTTTATTGTTCCGGTACGGCCGGCGATTTCTTTGTGGTGGACTTCCATGGTCCGCTGGAAGTCTTATGAAAAAGCGGAATTAGTAGAAAAAGATCTGCGGGACAATGGGATAGAATTCGTGTTAAAGCCGAACGACTCGGGGTTGAACTTTCAGCCGGTGAACGAGTTCGCGCAAGACGCGATAAAAATCAATCGGTTTCCTTCCAAAACCCAATTCGATTATGGTTTTCCTCCGGAATTGACGACTGTAAATTATAAACGATAAATGAAAGGTGATAGGAGAGAGGAGACCGCCCCGCGCCGAAGGCGCGTGGCTTTTGATTTTTTTGCCGCGCAAAAAAATCAGCCGATGAGAGGAGTCGAACCTCCGACCTGTCGTCGCGCTGGCGCGCTCCTCCCCATAGGGGCTTCGCACCTCTGGCGGTCGCTACGCTCCCTGTCACCCCAAAAGCCTGTCTGCCGACAGGCAGGCGCGGGGGATAAATCCCCCGCACCCCCTGGGTCGGAGGTGAAATGTGAAATAGAATGAGGAGTTTTTTTATGAGCCGATGAGAGGAGTCGAACCTCCGACCCGCGCATTACGAATGCGCTGCTCTACCAACTGAGCTACATCGGCGATGATTTTTTGTGGGCGTTTAAAATCAGGTGGTTTTCAAAACAGTAGCTTGCTAATCAAAATTATTTTTAAGAAAACTGGTGCCGAGACCCAGAATTGAACTGGGGACGCAAGGCTTTTCAGGCCTTCGCTCTACCAACTGAGCTATCTCGGCACGAATAATCAGCGTATGACGTTGATTATTAGGAAGGCATTGTATCCAACCAAGATAGGGTTGTCAATCAATTTTGACGAGATCCAGCCAAATTAATAATGTCCTAGTTCTACCAAAATAAAAATGTCCTAATTTCGGGTGGCTAAACTTCCTTTTAACTTGAATCCGTCTCTCCAATATGAGTTTTTTCTTGGAATGTATCTTTGTCG
>JADFXQ010000038.1:0-8046 GCA_015233495.1 Candidatus Omnitrophota bacterium
TATGTTGCAAAAAATCATGCGGCTCTTGAAAAAAGGTTTGAATTACATTCTCGGTTTGTTCTCAAATGATATTGGGATTGATTTGGGAACTGCCACGACTTTGGTGTACGTTAAAGGCGAGGGCGTGGTTTTGCGCGAGCCTTCGGTGGTGGCGATCGCCAAAGACACCAAAACTGTTGAGGCCGTAGGAGAAGAAGCGAAAAAGATGTTGGGACGGACGCCGGGAAATATTGTCGCGATCCGTCCGATGAAAGACGGGGTTATTTCCGATTTTGAAGTGACGGAAGCGATGTTGAAATATTTTATCAAGAAAGTGCACCGCCGTAAGGTTTTGGTGCGGCCGGCCATGGTTATCGCGATTCCTTCCGGGATCACCGCCGTGGAAAAACGTGCGGTGCGCGATTCCGCGGAACGGGCCGGGGCTCGGTCGGTGGAGTTGATTGAAGAGCCGAAAGCCGCGGCCATCGGCGTCGGACTGCCCGTGGAAGAAGCGGCGGGCAATATGATCATTGATATCGGCGGCGGGACCACGGAATTCGCGGTCATTTCTTTAGGCGGCATTGTGTACGCCAAATCCATCCGGATTGCCGGCGATGAAATGGACGCGGCCATCATTGAATATCTGCGCAAAACGTACAACCTGATGATCGGCGAACGCACCGCGGAAGAAATTAAAATCCGCATCGGCTCGGCGTATCCTTTGGAAGAAGAATTGTCCATGGACGTGCGCGGCAGGGATTTGATTTCCGGACTGCCGAAAAATATTTCGGTCACTTCGATTGAGATCCGGGAGGCTTTGCAAGACCCGATCCAGGCGATTGTCGACGCGTCGAAATCAACGCTGGAACACACGCCTCCGGAATTGGCCGCGGATTTGATTGACCGCGGCATCGTTATGGCGGGCGGCGGATCGCTGATCCGCGGCATTGATAAACGGATCGCCGAGGAAACCGGCCTGCCCGTGCATATCGCGGATGATCCGACTACCGCCGTGGTTTTGGGCACGGGGCAGATGTTGAATATGCCCTTGCGGTTAAGGCGGCGTATGGCAGTTCCGAATAGATTGGATTTTTAGGCTCAAGGCGGAAGGCCGGAAATAATATTTTCGTATAGTATAACAACGATTCATCCGGGTATAACCAAGCACGTGTGTTTAAACCTCGTTATAAAACATTCTTTTATATTCTGCTGATTTTCCTGCCGTTTTATTTATTTTTCATACGGTCCGGGACATCCACGGCTCTTAAATTCCCCTTTGTCAACGCCTTAGCCGGGCCAGCCCGGTTTTTGCGTCTGACCGCGTTGGAAATAAAAAAAATTATTTTTTATCATTCGATTTTCGATGAATATACGCGGCTGCGCGCCGAGACTGGAGACTTGAAATCCCGTTTGCGCGGCATGGAAGATATGATAAGCGAAAACAGCCGGTTGGAGAAACTGTTGGCGGTAAAGCGGCGGCTGTTGTTCGCCTCCGTGGGCGCCAACGTGATCGGCCGCGATCCGTCTTTGTGGAACGCGGTCCTGGTGATCGATAAAGGGGCCAATGACGGCGTGGCGGTCGGGTTTCCGGTGATTCATGATTCCGGCGTGGTGGGCAAGATTGCCGAGGTCAGCGATACGACCAGCAAAGTGGCGCTTTTGACCGATCCGCAATTTAGCGTGGCTGCGCTGGTGCGCCGGCCGCGGGAAAGCGGTTTGGTATCCGGGGCTTTGGATGGGACGTGCCGGATGAGTTATCTGCGGGATGATGTGGAGCTGGTTTTGGGAGACGAAGTCGTCACTTCAAAATTAAGCGCGGCTTTTCCGGAAAATCTTTTGCTCGGCACGATCACCGCGATCGTTCCGGAAGGCGAGAAAGGCCGGGTCCATTGTGTGATAAAGCCGGCCGCAGCTTTAGCGCAAATTGAAGAAGTGTTAGTGATTATCCACAATCCTTGAAATGCCGGCGTGAATCGGATAAGCGTAGGACAGCTTTTGGGGGATCCCAGACGAGACAAACCATGCGTAAATATCTTTTTGTAGTTGCGGCGATTTTCCTTTTATTCCTCGCGGAATTTTTTATTTTTAATTTCGGGGGACGGTTTTGGACGCCGGATTTATTGATTGTGGGAATCGTTTTTTTTGCCGTGGCGTTTGGCCTCCGGCATAGTCTGGCCGCGAGTTTAGGCGCGGGTCTCTTGAAGGACAGTTTTTCCACGCATCCAGTGGGCGCGCATCTTTTCGCTTTTGTGGCGTGCGCTTTTGCCGCAGTATGGTTGAAGCGGTATGTTTATCAAGCGGGTTCGGAAGCGGCGCGGCTGTTTTTGATCGCGATTGTCGCGGCGGCGCATTTTTTAGTGCTGGTTTTGCTTTTCATGAAATTGGGCGTGGTTGAATCCTGGGGCGTGGTGGGAAAATTATTTTTCAGCCAAATGGCGGTCACCTTAGCGGTTGCTTTGCCGGTATTTCGGATTTTGAGAATATGCGTGTTAAAATTATTCGTTTGATCGTCGCGGGATTTTTTATTTTAATCGCTGGCGATTTATTTTACGGCCAGGCTATTCAGGGAAGATTTTATTATCAACAGAGCCTGAATAACCGGGTGCGGGTGATTTCTCTGAATGGCCGGCGGGGCCGTATTTTGGACCGCAACGGAATCGTGCTGGCGGAAAACCGGACCGCTTTTCAGCTCACGTTGACCCCGCAAGCCATGGGCGATACCGACGCGGTATTCGATTTTTTAAGCGGGATTTTACGCGTTCCCGCCGACAAGCTGCTGACGCGCTACCGTTCGTTGAAAACCGCGGATTTCGCGCCGGTGTTGATGGCGTCCGACATTACCCGGGCCGCGGCCATGGCCGTCGAGGAAAACAAATTCCGCTTTCCGGAACTGATGGTCGAAGAGGGGTTTCGCCGGGTTTATCCTTTCGCGGAAAGCTGCGGGCATGTGGTCGGATATGTGGGCAAGGCGAATCCGGCCCGGCTGGACCAGATGAAAGATTATGGCTATACCGCGGAAAGTTTCGTCGGATATTTGGGCGCGGAAGAATTTTATGACGCTCAGTTGCGCGGCGTGGACGGCGGGGTGCAGGTTGAGGTCAACAGCCGCGGCCGTCAAGTCGCCCTGCTGGGCCGGAAAGATCCGGAGTCGGGTAATGATATAACGCTCACCGTGAACAGCCGTCTGCAGCAAAGCGCCATGCAGGCCTTGGGCGAAAACCGCGGCGCGGCGATTGTCATGGACCGCCGAACGGGGGAAATTTTGGCTTTGGCGAGCGCGCCGTCGTTTGATCCCAACGCCTTCAGCGCGGCCGCGGGGGCCCCCGCCATTCAGGAGTATTTTCAAGACCGGGACGCGCCACTTTTAAACCGGGCGGTTAACGGGGTTTTTCCGCCGGGATCGGTTTTTAAAGTGGTGGCGGCGACCGCGGCGTTGGATCTGGGCAAGATCAGCCCGACGATGAATTTCAATTGTCCGGGGTTTTTGGATTTAGGCGGGACGCGGTTTGGCTGCGCCCACGTGCATGGGACGCAAAATTTGACGGAAGCGATAGTCCATTCCTGCAACGTGTATTTTTTTCATTTGGGCCTTATCCTCAAACCGGAAAATTTATATCGCTATGGCCGCGGGTTCGGGCTGGGTCAATTGACGCGGGTGGATCTGCCTTATGAAAAACCGGGTCGATTGCCGCGTCCCCGGGATCGTTTATTGAACGGACGGCGCTGGTACCCGGGAGACACGCTGAACACCGTTATCGGACAAGGCGATGTTTTGGCCACGCCGTTGCAATTGACGCGGCTCATGGCCACGGTAGCCAATGAAGGGATCATTGTCCAGCCGCATATCCTCGCAAAAATCGGCGATAAAGCGGTCGCGCAATTTCATTTGGCGCGGCGGCTGAAGGTGCACTCTGACACCTGGCCTTTGTTGAAAACCGCTTTGCGTCGGACCGTGGCCGATGTTTCAGGGACCGCGCACGCCGTCGATATTCCCGGCGTGGAGATCTCCGGTAAAACCGGTACCGCGCAAAGCGGGGGCGGTGCGCATCACGCTTGGTTTGTGGGATATTCCCAGGGCACAAAAACCGAAATTGTCATTACGGTATTTTTGGAACATGGCGGCTCGAGCCAAAACGCCTGCGTGGCAGCGCGGCAAATATTATTAACTGCCCAGCAAGAAGGAATTTTATAACATGGGGCGATCTAAGGAGCGTATTTTAGGGATGAGTGTTTCCCTCATTATTGTTTTCGGTTTGATCGCTTTGTTCAGCGCGTCTTATCAAAATATTCGCGTGGCGCAGAATATTTTTTACGACCAATTATTTTTTGCGGGGCTGGGGATCGGGCTGCTGCTTTTTTTGCGCCGATTCGACTACCGGCGTTTTACTGACGCGGCGTATATTTTTTATGGGGTTAATGTCGCGCTTTTGTTGGCGGTGCTGTTGATCGGCCGGCACGCTTTAGGCGCGCGGCGCTGGTTTGAGGTCGCGGGCGTCAGTTTTCAGCCTTCGGAATTGATGAAATTGTCTCTGATTTTTTTGCTGGCGCGGTATTGGTCCGGCCTCCGGGAACGTTTTGCTTACGGCGCCCGCAATCCGGTTCAGGCGTTTTGGCGCGATTTGCTTTTTCCTTTTTTTCTCACCGCGGTGCCGATGTTTTTCGTTTTTAAACAACCTGATTTGGGAACTTCGCTGTTGATGTTTGGCATATTTTTTATCATGGCCTACGCGGCAGGCGTGCAAAAACGGCATTTGAGCGGTTTTTTAGGTTTTTGTTTGGCGATGATTCCGGTGGCTTGGAAATTTTTGAAGTCCTATCAGAAAGACCGGCTTTTAGTTTTTTTAAATCCGAATATTGATCCGCTCGGCGCCGGATATACCATAATTCAATCCAAGATCGCGATCGGGTCCGGACAGATATTCGGCAAAGGATGGCTTTCCGGCACGCAGAACCAATTGAATTTTCTGCCGGAACGCCACACCGATTTTATTTTTTCGGTCATTGGCGAAGAATGGGGATTGTTGGGGACCTGGGGACTGGCTACGTTGTATTTCATTTTGATCTGGAATCTGTTTCGTTTGGCGGAGCAGACCGACGCGCCGCTGCCCCGGTTATTGATCACGGGCATTGCCTCGATTTGGGCTCTGCAAGTCATTATCAATATCGGCATGGTTATGGGGTTGTTTCCCATTGTGGGGATAACTCTGCCGCTCGTCAGTTATGGCCGCACTTCTTTTCTGATGTATCTGATGACCATCGGCATCGTGTTGAACATTTGCCGTAAACAGACTTATTGAGAGAGCGGGAATGATTTATTTTTTTCTCATTGTGCCGACGAGGCAATTAGTGTACAATTTTTGTACTTAACCAAAATGGGGATCGACTAAACTATGCGGGAGTTAAAACGGACGTCGAATAAACAATTGGGCGAGCTTTTGATTGAGCGCGGAGTGATTAGCCGCCAGCAGTTGGAAGAAGCTTTAGAGCATAAAAAACAACACGGCGGGTTGATCGGCGAAGTTCTGGTCCATTTGAAGTTTGCCACGGAACACGATATTGCTCAGGCCTTGACGTGTCAGTATGGGTTTCCCTATCTGCCGTTAGGGAATTATGAAATTGATCCGGAAATCCTTAAAGTCATCCCGGAAAATATCTGCCGTCAATTTTGCATTGTCCCGATTGACAAAATCGGCAAGAGTCTTACCATTGCCACCGCGAATCCTTTGAATATGACTGCGACGCAAGATGTGGAGACTTTGACGGGTTGTGTGGTCCAGGTTTTTGTCAGCACTACCACGGATATTAAATCAGCGATAGACCGGTATTACGCGGCCGCGGAGGGCAAAACATGAGTTTAAAAGGCCGGACAGCTGTGATTACGGGCGCGACGCGGGGCATTGGCCGGGCCATTGCTTTGCGTTTGGCGCAAGAAGGCGCGAATGTCGCGTTCAATTTTTCGGCGAGCGAAGAATTGGCGCGGTCTTTAGTCGCGGAAATCCAACAATGCGGGGCAGAGGCTTTGGCGGTGCAAGCCGATGTCGCGGATTACGCCAAGGTCTGCGCTTTCCGCGACGCGGTTTTGGCGAAATTCTCGTCATATGATATACTTATCAATAACGCGGGCATCGTCAAGGATTCCGCGTTGATGATGATGCCGGTGGAAAATTGGCATCAGGTGCTGGACACGAATTTGACCGGCGCGTTTAATGCCACGCGCGCTTCGATCGTCAATTTTATGAAACAAAAAAAAGGCGATATCGTCAACATTTCATCGTACAGCGGCGTGCACGGCATGGCGCGGCAAGTGAATTACGCGGCGTCGAAAGGCGGGCTGAACTCCCTGACCAAGGCCTTGGCCAAGGAAGTTGCCGCTTACGGCATCCGCGTCAACGCGGTCGCGCCGGGGTTTATTCAAACCGATATGTTAAACGGGTTAAACGCCAAATATTTGGAAGAAGTGAGCAAAGTTATCCCGTTAGGACGTTTAGGCCGGGCGGAAGAAGTGGCAGGCTTGGTGAATTTTCTTTTAAGCGACGCCGCGAGTTATATCACGGGTCAGGTCATCCGGATTGACGGCGGATTGTCTTTTTGAAGGCATATTATGGCTAAGCGCGTGGTTATCACTGGGATCGGAGTTCTCGCCGCGAACGGCGAGGGCAAAGATCCTTTTTGGCATTCGTTGCGGCTCGGGCAATCCCGGTTTGGCCCGATCACGCTTTTCGAAACCGGCGGGTATTCCGTCCAGGATGGCGGGGAGATCCTCGGGTTTGATCCGGCAAAATATTTAGGCCCCAAAGGACTGCGCGCTTTGGACCGCAGCACCATGCTGATCGTATCCGCGGCGCGTCTGGCCATTGATGACAGCCGACTGACCGTTACGGACGCGAACACGGATGACGTCGGGGTTTCCGTAGGATCGACTTTGGGCAGCTTGCGCAGTATCAGCGAATTCGACGAAGTTACGCTCAAGGAAGGGCCGCGGTATACCAATCCGGCTTTTTTTCCCAACACGGTTATCAACGCGCCAGCCAGTCAGGTTTCCATTTGGCATCATATTAAAGGATTCAACGCGACCATTTCGACCGGGTTTACCGCGAGCGTCGAGGCTATGCAGTACGCGTGGGATTATATTCAAAAAGGCCGTTGTCACGCGGTTTTGGCGGGCGGGGTTGAGGAAATGTGCAATCAGACTTTCAATGGTTTGTATCATTTGAAAATGCTCTCCGGATCGCGGCCGCTTAAACTTTGGGTGAATTGCCCGTTTGACAGCCGCCGCAACGGTATTGTGTTCGCGGAAGCGGCGTGTTTGTGCGTGCTGGAAGAATATGAGCACGCGCGGCAAAGAGGCGCCGCGATTTTGGCCGAGGTCTTGGGGTTTGGTTATGATTTTGATCCGTTTCGGATCAATAAATATAACCCGCGGGGAACCGGGATAAAAAACGCGATGCGCCGCTGTTTAACCAATAGCCGTTTGGAGCCGGGCGGCGTGGATTGGATCAGCGCCAATGCTAACTCGACGGAAGCCGCGGACCAAATTGAAACCGAAGCGATTAAAGAGGTTTTTGGCGCGAGAGCGCGGAATATTCCGGTGAGCGCGGTAAAATCCATGACTGGCGAGACTTACAGCGCTTCCGGCGCTTTGTCCGTCGCGGCCGCGGTCGGCGCGATTCAGGGCGGTTTTATTCCGCCGACCATGCATTATCAGGACAAGGACCCGGCGTGTGATTTGTATTATGTGCCGAA
The DNA here is from genome assembly GCA_015233495.1 of Candidatus Omnitrophota bacterium. Taxonomy (GTDB): domain Bacteria; phylum Omnitrophota; class Gorgyraeia; order Zapsychrales; family Zapsychraceae; genus JADFXQ01. The sequence goes on from JADFXQ010000038.1 coordinate 7,723, forward strand.
TCGCGCTTTGGAACAAAAAGTGAATACCGTGCTGGTAAATACCTTTGGCCCCAATGGGGCGGCGTGCTGCGTGGCGTTAGGCGCGCCGGGACGGATGACAAAGGACGGTTAACGGATGCCGGAAGATCAAACACAGCAGACAGAGCGCGGAGATCCCTGGTTGTCGGTCCGCTGTCTGCCGCAGGCGTATCCTTTTTTGCTGATTGACAAAGTAACGTTTTTTAAAAAAGGCGAAAAGATTATCGCCGTGAAAAATATCACGGCCGGCGAATGGCCGTTGTCCGAAGCGGGCGGCCGGGCAATGTTTCCGCTGGCATTGATCAT
>JADFXQ010000038.1:8064-11196 GCA_015233495.1 Candidatus Omnitrophota bacterium
CCAGACCGCTTTGGCGTTTGCCCGATTGGGAGATGGCCCGGGGGAAGAATTTTCGGCAGAGTCGCAATCCGTTTCCCGGGGATTGTTTGTCTTGGGGAAAATTGAAGCGGAATTTTGCGGGGAAGTCTTAGCCGGCGATCAGATGCAGATGCAAAGCGGCGCGTTTAAAATGACGACTAACCGGGGATTCATCGACGTGGAAGCCGGGGTCGGGGACAAAAAAATCGCGGTGGTGAAAGTATTTTATAGCGTTTTATTCAATAAATCGTGACCGGCGCGAATGATTGTTAGTGATTTGGGGTAATCGTTTCGTTATTTTAATAATTCGCGCCGCTTGCGATTTATTTGCAATGATTTAAAACGATATGAAAAAAGACACAGTTAATCATAAAAAGCAGGCAGCAGCGCCGCCGCGGGTGGTAGTGACCGGCTTGGGCGTGGTGACGTCGATCGGCATCGGCCGGGAAAAATTTTGGACAAATCTGCTGGCCGGCACCAGCGGGATTTCGCCGGTCACCACGTTTGACGTGTCGGTTTACGACCGCCGCCGCGCCGGAGAGATCAAGGATTTCGAGCCGGAAGTTTTTCTCACCAAAAAACGGGCCCAGCGCATGGGCCGCGCTTCTCAGATGGCAGTGGCGGCAAGCCGGCTGGCGGCCGCGGACGCGGGATTGAGTCCGGCGGACTTGCGGCAGCGGCGCGCGGCTGTCTGCGTTGGTTCGACTATGGGAGAACCGCAGATCATGGAACGGATCGACGAGAAAACCTTCGGCCAGGGTAAGTCTTTATATTATGATTTTGTTTCGGCGTCTGCCTATCCGGCGGGATCGATCGCCAATCACGTGGCGTATCATTTTGATCTCACCGGACCCAACCGGGTGTTTACCACCGCTTGCGCGTCGGGGAATTACGCGGTTGGCCAGGCGTTTGACTGGATTCAAGACGGGCAAGCGGACTGCGTTTTGTGCGGCGGTTCAGACGCCTTGTCGCGGATCGCTTTCACGGGTTTCGCGCGGTTGTTTTCTATGGCGCCGGACAAATGCTCTCCGTTTGATAAAAACCGCCGCGGGATGATGCTCGGCGAGGGCGCGGGAATTTTATTGCTGGAATCCCGGGAGTCAGCGCAAAAACGCGGCGCAGTCATTTACGCGGAAGTCTTGGGATATGGGTTATCGTGTGACGGACATCATATGACCCAGCCGGATCCGGACGGAATTGAAAAGGCGTTTCGCAAGGCTATGCGCCAGAGCGGGGTGACTCCGGACGACGTGGATTTCATTTGCGCCCATGGCACAGGCACGCGCGAAAACGACAAAACCGAAAGCACGGTCATCCACCGGATTTTTGGCGAGCGCGGCCGCGCGGTTTGCGTCAATTCGATCAAGTCCATGCTGGGGCACACCATGGGCGCGGCTTCGGCGATTGAGGCGGTTTCCTGCTGCCTCACTCTTAAGGAGCAGATCATCGCGCCGACTATCAATTTTGAGGAAAAAGATCCGGAGTGCGATATCGACTGCGTGCCGAATCAGGCGAGAAAAACTTCCGTGCGGGTAGTTTTGAACAACGCTTCCGCCTTTGGGGGAAACAATTGCTGTTTGGTTTTAGCAGAGTCAAGACCATAACGCGCCGGACGCCCGCGCGCGAAGGAGGAGAAGAAATACAACAGTCATCCAACAAGGAGCCATCCGCATCATGAAGAAAAACATCTTATTGACAGGCATCACCGGATTTCTGGGAAGTTTCTTAGCGAAAGACCTTTTAAAAAAAGGATATCACATTTTTGCCTTGGCCCGGGGCAAGAAAGACCTCACGGCAAAAGACCGGGTGAAATGCGCCCTGCAATTTGTGTATGACGATGATTGGGACAGCCGCTATATCGCTTCGCGGATCAAGCTCGTGGAAGGCGACATCATTGATCCGGATTTCGGAATCTCGGATAAAAAAGTCATTGCGGACCTCGTTCAAAAAACGGATATCATTATTCACAGCGCGGCCATTGCCGAGCTCAATATGCCCTTGGAACGCATTCGGCCCGTCAATGTGGGCGGCACGAAAAATGTTTTGGATTTTGCTTTGCGCTGCCACAAATTCGGCCGGTTGAAAAAAGTGAACCATATCAGCACCATGTACGTTGCCGGCACGCATCAGGGAAAATTTGACGAGTCGATGCTCAATGTCGGCCAGGATTTTAATAACAGCTATGAGCGCACGAAATTCGAGGCGGAGGTTTTGGTGCGCAAATACGCGAAGAAGGGTTTGAACATTTCGATCTTTCGGCCCAGTTTGATCATGGGCGATTCGCGCACCGGCAAAACGAATAATTTCCGGCTCTTCTATCAGCCCCTGCATTTTTTCGCGCATGAAATTTATGATGTTTTTCCCGCAGATCAACATTGCGTGCAGAACCTCATCAACGTAGACACGGTGAGCCGGGTGATGGTGGATTTGGTGGAAGACGAAAAACCGGGGGTCTATCATTTAGTGAGCCCGAATGACCTGCGGGTCAAGGATTTTATCAAGCTGTCTTCGCAATATTTTCATTTCAAGCCGCCGCAATTGGTGCCGGCGAAAAAATTTAATTTTAAAAAATTGACTCCGGTGCAGCAGGCTTTGGCCAAACCGTTTATGCCTTATTTTAACAATAAGCGGGACTTCGCTTCCCAATTGATGAAAAATCCGGCAAAAAAAATCCGGGAAGTCGATGCCAAAAACATGAACCGGGTCTTCAAATTTTGCGTGAACCAAGAATTCATCCGGACGAAACCCGGATAAATATCCCTGAGGCAAATGCCCTCCCCGGGATCCTGCTTTTGAGACGCGGCGCGGATGATCTAACCCCAGATGAAGGATAAGACGCATGGCTTCTCTCAAAGACCGTCTGCGCGAAATACTTCTGCGCGACAAGCTGATTTCCGTCGATGATTTCGACCGGGCGCTGGTCCAGCAGCGCGAGCGCGGCGGCGAGCTCAGCAAGATGCTGGTGTCCATGAAATTGGTGGATGAAGACACACTGACCCAGGTCTTGAGCGAAAGCTTGGGACTGCCGCCGATCAGCATCAGCCGGTTTAAAATCGACGCGAAACTCATCAAAATCATTCCCAAAGACGTAGCCCAAAAATATCAGATCGTGCC
>JADFXQ010000038.1:11227-17692 GCA_015233495.1 Candidatus Omnitrophota bacterium
CCCGTTGAATGTTTTTGTCAGCGACAGCATCAAGACCCTGACCGGGTATGTTATCACGCCGGTAATCGCCCGGCCGCGCGAGGTGGCTGAGACCATTGAAAAGTATTATGGGGTGGAAGAAGAAGCTTCGGATGAAACATTTGACGCGATCATCAAGGATATTCAAGACACGGAAGACCTGGAGATCGTCAAGGATTCCACCGCGGATCAAGACGGACGGGTCGATGAAGTGTCCGATGACGCGCCGATCATCAAATTGACGGACACGATCATCCAGCAGGCGGTGTTTGCCAAATCGAGCGACGTGTTCATCGAACCTTTGGAGAAAACCGTGCGCATCCGTTACCGCGTCGACGGGGTGATTCGGGAGATTGACCGCCTGCCCAAAGTTCTGCATTTCCCGCTGGTTTCCCGGGTTAAGGTTATCGCGAATTTAGACATCTCGGAGCACCGTTTGCCGCAAGACGGACGGTTTAAGACGATCATTTCAGGAGACCGGTCGGTAGATTTTCGCGTCAATGTTTTGCCGACTGCCTGGGGGGAAAAGGTTTGTCTGCGGGTTTTGGATAAACAGGGCACGGTTTTGGACGTGGAAAAATTGGGATTTGAGAAGAACGCCTTGAAACGGCTTAAGGAATGCGCCCTGCGGCCGCACGGGATGATCTTAACCTGCGGCCCGACAGGAAGCGGCAAAACCACCACCCTTTACTCAATACTTAAATACGTGGACTCCCCGGATAAAAATATCGTCACCGTCGAGGACCCGGTCGAATATCAGCTCAAAGGGCTAAATCAGGTGAATATCAAGCCGGCGATGGGGCTCACGTTTTCTTCGAGTTTGCGGTCGATTTTGCGGCAGGATCCGGATATCATCATGATCGGCGAGATCCGCGACCGGGAGACTTTGGACATCGCGGTCAAAGCCGCCTTGACCGGACATTTGGTGCTCAGTTCACTGCACACGACCACGGCCGCCGGGTCAATTGTCCGGATGCGCAATATGGGCATTGAGCCGTTTTTGATCTGTTCTTCGGTTTTGGTGATCATTGCCCAGCGGCTTTTGCGCCGGGTATGTCCGTCGTGCCGGGAGGCTTATCAGATCCCGGAGAATGTCGCGGTCAAAGTGGGGTTTCGACGGCTTTTTCCGGAAGCCAAACCGGAAGTGTTCCGCGCCAAGGGCTGTAAAAATTGTTTGAACACCGGGTATAAAGGCCGGGTGGGGATCACGGAAATTTTGATCTTTTCGCCGGGAATTAAAGAATTGATCCTCAAAGGGGCCGGGGAAACCGTGATCAAATCCCTGAGCCGCAGGGAAGGGATGCAAACCATGCGGGAAGACGGTTTGAGCAAAATGGCGCAAGGGTTGACGACCCTGGAAGAAGTGCTGAGGATCACGGCGCCGGATGAGGCTATGGACGAATCATGAGCGCAACCTTGAAAGATAAAATTTGGAAGGCGATCGCGGCGACCGGGGCCATCCGGCCGGCGGATTTGGACGCGGCGATTCTTGAGCATAAACAGACCGGCAAGGCGGTGGACAAGATTTTGATTGAAAAGGGATTGGTGAAAGAGCAGGACATTCTGAGTTTGTTTGTCAGCGAGTTGGGCGTGCCGTTCATCAATCTGAGCAAATATAAAATCGATCCCGGATTGCAGGAAACCATCAATGAAAAAATTGCCCGGCAATATAAAATCGTGCCGATTTCGGCGATCGGCAATTCGCTGACCATTGCCGTCTGCGATCCGCTAAACGTGTTTATGATCGATGATTTGAAAAATATCACCGGCCGGGATATCGACATGGTGATCAGCGCGGAATCCGACGTTTTAAAAACTTTGGACGCTTATTACAGCGTCACCGGAGTGGCCTCGGTCGCCGAGATCAGCCAAGACATTCAGGTGGAAGAATTCGAGATTGTCGAGGACAAGACACAAGACGGGCAGGGCGACGAAAACGTCGACGAGAGCGAAAAAGCGCCGATTATCCGCATGGTGAATCTGGTGATCAAAGAGGCGCTCAAGCAGCGGGCGTCGGATATCCATATGGAACCCACGGTAGACGGGATGCGGGTGCGTTATCGGATCGACGGGATATTGCGCGATGTGCTGATGATCCCGAAAGAAAACATGGGCGCGGTGATTGTCCGGATCAAGATCTTATCCCGGTTGGATATCACGATGAGTCAGGCGCCGCAAGACGGCCGGTTCAAATTGAAACTGGGAGGCCGGGAAGTGGATTTCCGGGTGTCGATGCTGCCGACAATTTTCGGACAGAAAATCGTGATGCGGATTTTGGACAAGAAAAATCTTTCCGTGGGGTTAAGCGGACTGGGTCTTTCGGAAAAGGCGTTTACGGTTTTAAAAGAGGGCGTGCGCAAACCCTTTGGTATGCTTTTGGTGACCGGCCCGACGGGAAGCGGCAAATCGACGACCTTGTATTCGATCATTAATGAACTGAACACGGTGGACCGCAATATTATCACGGTGGAAGACCCGGTCGAATATCTCGTGGAAGGGCTGACGCAAATTCAGGCCCAGCCGGAAATCGGCCTGACTTTCGCCGAAGGCTTGCGGGCGATTCTCAGGCAGAGTCCGGACGTGGTGATGGTCGGCGAAATCCGCGACAATGAAACCGCGGACATCGCGATCAAGGCGTCGTTGACCGGGCAATTAGTGTTGTCGACTTTGCACACCAATGACGCGGCCGGGGCTTTGACGCGTTTGGTGGATATGGGAGTGGAGCCTTTTTTGGTGGCCTCGAGTTTGGTGATTGTAACGGCCCAGCGGCTTTGCCGGAGGATTTGCGGCCGTTGTAAAAAAGAGATCGCGATTCCGCGGGAAGTTTTGGATCGTTTGAAATACGCTTTTCCCGCCAATCCGGTTTTTTATCACGGCGAAGGCTGTGAGCATTGCCGCAAGACAGGATACCAGGGCCGTTTGGCGATCACCGAGGTTTTGGACGTGGACGACAAAGTGCGGGAATTACTGCTGGTGGGCAAATCCTCGGATGACATAAAAGAATTCGCCCGCCAGGAAAGAGGGATGGCGACTTTGTGGGAAGACGCCATGGCGAAATGCTTAGCCGGACAGACCACCCTGGAAGAAGTCCTGCGGATCACGTCGGGGGATTAAGGCCGATGCAGGGAACGGTCGAAAGATTGATCCGTTGACAGTTAGTCGCATAAATGAAAACACGTTTGTAGAAAAGACGGCAATAATGGATGACATAAAAGAAACCATACGCAAAATGGTCGCGGAAATATTGGAAATGAAGCCGGAGCAAATCGGGGACGATGACCTTTTTATTAAAGATCTCGGGATGGATTCTTTAAGAGCTTTGGAAATTATGGCCAGTGTGGAGAAAAAATATCAAATCAGGATCGAAGAGGATATGCTTCCTAAATTTACTACGCTGAATGAAACCGTAAAAATCGTCGCGGATGTCTTGAATAAACAAAAATAGCATCAGCAACAAAACATTTTTTATATGGCAAAATCCGATCAATATGATGCGATTATCGTCGGGGCGGGAGTGGGCGGTCTGGTTTGCGGCGGATATTTGGCCAAGGCCGGCTGCAAAGTCCTGTTGCTGGAAAAGCACAGCCAGCCGGGCGGCTGCTGCTCGTCTTTTCAACGGCAAGGATATCTTTTTGATGTTGGGCCGCATTATCTGGGGTCTTTGCGGCCGGGCGGGATTTTAAGAAATATTTTGCGGGATTTGGAAATTGAGGGGAGGATTGAATTTTTAACCAACGATTTGACCGATCGGATTATTACGCCGGATAAAGAGATCCATATTTATAAAAATCAGGAAAAAACCCAAGAGGAATTTATCCGCCATTTTCCCGCCGAACATCGCGGGATAAATAATTTTTTCCGCACATTGCTTTCTTTAGACATCAGCCGCGGTTTGGTCGCGAATTCCCCTGCTCAAACCTTTGCGCAAGTATTGGATCAATATTTTTCCGACCCGAAATTAAAAGCGGTATTTTCGGTTTTTTTGGGGAATATCGGATTGCCGCCTTCCCAAGCTTCCGGGTTTATTCCCTTGATTGTTTTGCGCGAATTTATTCTGGACGGGGGATATTATCCGGCGGGCGGGATGCGGGCTTTGCCCAATGCCTTGGTTAAATGTTTCCAAAAAAACGGCGGGACAATTTTGTATCGAAAAAATGTCAAGGAAATCATATTACAAAATCAGACCGCGCAGGGTGTGGCGGTTGCGTCCGGTGAAAAATTTTTTGCCCGGTTTGTGGTTTCCGGTATAGACGCCGGAGCTTTATTCCGCGACCAGATATCCGAGCCGACCGCGGAAAGAGAATCTGTTGAACGCTTAAAGCCGTCAATGTCCGCGGTGGTTTTGTTTTTAGGCTTAAAAAGCCGGTTGGCAGATTTGCCGAAACATTTTACGACCTGGTATTTTCCTACGTATGATATCGAGCAATGTTACCGTAACCAGATCCATTGCGATTCGCGGGAAGAGATTCCCTATTTAATCTGTACTTTTCCCAGCCTGATTGATGCTTCTTTGGCGCCGGAAGGGAAGAATGTCTTGCGGGTGTTTGTCGGTGCCCGGCCGGGACAGGACCCGGGATGGCAGAAGAATAAAAAGGAAATAACCGGGAGACTGCTGCAAAAACTTAAGGCGATGGTTCCTGACATTTTAGATCTTATTGAGGTAAAAGAAATCGGCACGCCAGACACTTTTCATCGTTACACCGGGAATCAGAACGGATCGATTTTTGGGTGGGCGGCGTTGCCTGACCAAACCGGGAGAAAAGTTTTTCCTTTGCGCACCTCCGTGGAAAATTTGTATTTGACCGGTCATTGGACAACGACGGGAATCGGGCAAAGCGGAGTAGCCACAGTAGCTTTTGCCGGCAAAGATGCGGCGCAAATGATTATAGGGAAAAATAAAAGATTAACCCGTCGGGCGAGATAATAAAAAGGCAATATATGTTAAAAAAGAATTCGGATCTTTTGGAAATTATTAAAAGAAGAGGGAGCACTAGAAAATATCAGCGGAAACCGATCCCCAAAGGAATTATGGACAAAATATTGGAAGCGGGGATTTGGGGCCCGTCCTTGATTAGATTTCAACCGTCTTTTTTTGTGGTTATAAAAGAGAGAAAAACCATTCAAGGCATAGCCGATATCTTACGGAAAAAGTCCGACGCGCTGGGGGTAGAAGGCCGGTTCTTCGTGGGAGCTTCTTCCCGGGTCATCGCGAACGCGCCCAGTATTATTCTGGTTTATAACATGGGTTTTTTTGTAAAATACGCGAATATCTTTAGCACTTTTTACCAAAAAAGCGCCGCGATCGCCGAAATCGAAGTGATCGCCGCCGGCATACAAAATATGCTTTTGGTGGCGGAACAATATGGGATCGGAACATGCTGGCTGGATCACCCCTTGCTTTGGGAAAAAGAGGTAAACGCTTTAATTAAAACCGATCTGCCGCTGATTGCCCTTTTAACGCTCGGATATCCTGATGAACCAGCCAAAAGGGCGCCCAGAAAGAAAAAAGCGGAATTTATCAAAAGGATTGGTTAAACGGCATGGACATTTTTAGCATAACTTCATTTTTGTCTTTTGCTTCTACGGCGGCAATGGCAATAATCTTGTTTGCCAATCGCGGGGATAGAAATATAAGGATTATATTCGCGGCTTTATGCGCGTTTGTTTCTTTTTGGGGTTTAGGCGGCTGTTTTTTTTCGGCAACTTTAAATTTAACCCAAGTTTATTTTTGGTGGCAAATAGCCTATATCGGGGTTATTTTCGCGCCTGTTCTGTATGCGCATTTCGTTTTTGCCTATCTTAAGATCAACCGAAAAAAATTATTATATTTGGCTTATGTCTTCACGATTTTTTGTCTGTTTTGTGTGTTTTGGAAAAAAGGATCTTTCTTGGGCGATTTTCGTTTGTTGAAAGACTCATATTATTATCTTGATTGGCAAAGTTATCGAAGCCCCCTTTATTTGTTTTTTTATATTGCCTGCTATTGGATATTGGTTTTATACGCTTTCAGTCTTTTGTTGATTCGGTATTTCAGTTTAAGGGGTTTTGAAAAGCTGCAATTAAAGTATTTGATTTTAGGCTCGAGCATTGGCTGGATAGGCCCGCATGGCCATTTTCTTAATATTTTTGGTTATTATTTTTACCCTCCCATATTTAATCTTTTTATTGCCGCTTATCCGGTTATCATTACTTATTCGATTGTGAAATATCGTCTTCTGGATATACGAGTCGCGATGAGCCGGGTGGCAATTTTTATTTTTGTTTATGCCTTGGTTCTGGGGCTGCCGTTTTATGTGCATTTATTGGGATTTAAATTTCAGGCCTTGATCATGGGCATCGGCTTAGCTTCCGCCGGGCCGTTTATTTACAACATTATTCAGCGCCGGGCGGAGGCTAAGATTCTTGAGGAGGAGCGGTATTATCAGAAGACCGTGCGGGCTTTGGCGC
>JADFXQ010000039.1 GCA_015233495.1 Candidatus Omnitrophota bacterium
AAAGGAATCTCTATATTCGTTGATCAGCCGGATAATCGGGAAAATGCGGCAAATATTACTAGATCTGCAAGGGCGAGAACGAGGGATAAGAGATCCATTGGTAGGATTAGATCAAACAGGGAATTTTTTGACAAAACAAAGCGAATATTTTGTGAGGCCAAGTTATGATCTTGTGGATAAATGGGGCAAAACATTGGCGATTTTTGAAATCAGGTTGATCATTTTGGAAGATGCCATAATGATGGAAGGCTCCGGGAACAATTATTTTGATAGCGCGAAAAAGATTGCCGATAGTTTTATACCCCAGTTTCAAGCGTATTCTCGAATGCTAACGGATATTCTGTCTCCTGATTCAATTGATCGATCCGTCGTCTATGAAGGTCGGGAAAAACAGGGCTTGCCGGAAAAGATTTATACCCGATTTTTATTGCCAGTCGTAGATCAGGGACTTCATAGAAGCGCAATCGCCGGGTCGCCGGTCGTTTCCCGAGCGGCAAACGGCGGGGTGGATTTGACGGAGAACGGATTTCAGGTTCAGAGTTCGGCGGGTCCCGGCAGTGCATTCCGTTTTCATCCGGCGGCCATGGCGGACATCCAGGGCTTGACTCCGCGGGTGCTGGGGATCCGGTTATTGAAGCAAACCTTGGCGGATTTTTAATTGACAAATATGCCAAATATGGTATAGTTAAATTGGGCCGTTTATGAAAAGTGTTTATTTTATCGGATCGGCGCGTGAGGATCTGAAGAGTTTTCCGGAAGAAGTCCGCCAGGATATCGGATACGCTTTATATGAAGCGCAAGGCGGCAGGAAATCTTGGGCCGCGAAACCGTTAAGAGGTTTTGGCGGAGCCGGGGTGCTGGAAATCATTGAAGATTATCTTGGGGATACTTATCGGGCTGTTTATACAGTGAGATTTTCCGAGGCCGTTTATGTTTTACATTGTTTTCAAAAGAAATCGAAACGGGGGATAAAAACGGCTTTGCAAGATATTGAATTGATTAAACGGCGGTTAAAAGCGGCCGAGGACGATGATCAAGCGAGAATGAGGTAATCTATGCATTTAAAAGAAAAGATATATTCGAGTTCGGGAAATATTTTTGCCGATATCGGCGTTGCCCATCCGGAAAGGGTTTTAGCGCGGGCCCAGATTATGTCCCGTATTTCGGGGATCATTAAAGACCGGGGATTGACTCAAAAAGCCGCGGCGGGGATATTGGGCATACCGCAGTCTAAGGTTTCCTGCCTGATGAACGGCAAATTGAGTATGTTTTCATTGGATATTCTTTTCGAATTCCTGAACGCGCTCGACAGAGATGTGGAGATTATCATCAAACCTAAAACCCAAGAAGAACGCGTTGCCACGACCAATGTTTTGATGGCCGTGGCCTGATGCTCAGGAAATATGAACTCGATCGATATAATTTTCAGACGCGGGACTGCCGCGTCAATTTTAGTTTTAGCCCTTTTTTGCGTTCAGGTAATCGCGCCGGAACATTTTGTTTATGGTCAAGGCGCGGGACGGGCGGGGTTTGTGTTGCCTGCGGCCGGTAGCCGGGTGGAATTGAGCCCGGCGTTTGTCCCGCCTTTGTTGAAAGGGATCAAGGTTTACGCCGACAATCCGCTGCGTGTGGATTTTATTTTAGACAGCGGCGACGTAGGGGCGCCCCTCGTGGGCGCCACGACGACCGCGAAGCAATCGCAAAATTTGGAACAGACTTCTCACCTTCTCATCAAATATTTCCTCGCCGCGCTTACGGTCCCGGAAAAAGACCTTTGGGTGAATCTTTCGCCCTATGAAAAAAATCGCGTGATTCCCGAAGCCTTTGGCGTGACCGACCTGGGCCGCGACATTTTAGCGCTGGATTATTTGTTGAAACAATTGACCGCGTCGCTGTTGGACCCGGCCACCCCGACCGGGAAGGAATTTTGGGACAAAGTTTACGCCGAGGCGCAAAAGCGTTACGGCACAACGGACATTCCGGTTGATACGTTCAATAAAGTGTGGATTGTGCCGGCAAAGTCGGTGGTTTACGAAAATTCCGCTCCGAGAGTTGGTGAGGCGACGGCGTTCATTGTGGAAAGCCAGTTGAAGGTTATGCTGGAACAAGATTATAACGCTCAACGCGCGGTGGTATCCAACGGCAATGATGTAGGGGCGCCCCTGGTGGGCGCCCGTTATTGTGGCGCAGTCCCCACAACGGGCGCCCACGAGGGGCGCCCCTACACGCGAGGCGAAACATCAGTCGCACCAGCCCGCAGGATGGACAATGCTATTGCCACTCGGATTACTCGCGAAGTCGTTATCCCCGCAATTGAAAAAGAAGTGAATGAAGGCCGGAATTTCGCGCCGCTGCGTCAAGCGGTCCATTCCTTTATCCTGGCCGCTTGGTACAAACGCAAACTCAAAGACAGCATCTTAGGCCAGTCTTACGTCGACCAACGTAAAACCCCAGGTATCGAAATCCCGGACAAGACCGACAAAGACAAAATTTACCGGCAATATATAGAAGCCTTTAAACAGGGTGTGGCCAACAGCATCAAAGAAGAATATGACCCCGTGACGGAGGAGACCGTGACCCGGAAATATTTTTCCGGCGGAGTCGCGCTTTCTTCGTCGCCGATCTTTTATTCCTCCGGCCGGATTTTCCCCGCGGCCAACGGAAAATATTTTCAAGTTCAAGCCGAGTTCGGCCTGCCGCCGAAAACTTCATCCTCGCCGGCCGCGATGTCTGCCGAGGAAGTTTTTCAAATAGTGACCAGTCCCAAATCATCTCCTCACCAGATGGGAGTGGCTTTAGCCGGTCTGGTGCGTGATCGGCCAGATGTCAGGAAACGTCTTGACGCTATCCGGAGAAATCTTTCGGATTTTCACGTCAACATGATGTATCATATTTCGATAAATAATACTCCGGTTATGACGATCGAATTAGGTCAAGAGGTCATTTTTTCCATAATGGGTAAGACAGAAATTTATCCATTTCGCGATTTTGATCCGGAAAATGACGACAAAGTAACGTTAGCGGAATTTTTTAATTTGAAATTAACCGGGTGGCATGGTGAAACGATCCTGATGCGGGAATTGTTGAGAACTAAAAACTTGTTAAGATTTTTTGAGAACGGTTTGCCTTTGGAATCCTCCGGACATTTGTCATTTGATGCGACGGGAGATGTAACGGTTTTGGAAGATCACCAGGGAGACATTGTATGGTCCGCTCAAATCGATTTGGATGAACGCGGAGGATTGCGTTCATCTACAATTGGTCCGCGTTTTAATGCGGCGTCTATTTTCGAAGATCAAAAAGCATCAGAAATTCTCAGTTTCCATTTCCATTCCCATAAAGATTTGAGACCTTCATGGCTGGATATGGAATTCATGGTCAGGCAAAACAGGCCGGAGTTAATTATTGATTCCGACGGAAAAGGAACGATATGGCTGATTAAGGATATAGATCAAGCGCGGCAAATGGTTGCCGGTGGGAACTGGGATTGGATAAAAAAATATGGCGATGATGCCATATTAGACGGAATTGTGGAAAAGTGTTTTAGTTCGTTTGAAATCGATTTAAACGATGCCGGGCCTTCCGCCGCGGCCTCGCCGCTAACCGTGGAACAGGCTGATTCGGTTCGACAGACACTGCAGGTGTTACAGGAAGAAGCGCGGACGATGCAAGCTGAAATCGCTTTAGCAGGAATGGAAGGCTTGAAAGAGGAATTGTTAACATGGGTGGAGCGCAATCGGGATAAGGATGATCAATGGTGGGTTGAACATCCGGAAGAAAAGGAATCTCTATATTCGTTGATCAGCCGGATAATCGGGAAAATGCGGCAAATATTATTTGATCTGAAAAGGCGAGAAAGAGCGATAAGCGCTCTATCGGTAGAATTCGATCAAACAGGGAATTTATTGACAAAACAAAGCGAAAATTTTTGGGGGCCAAGTTATGATCTTGTGGATAAATGGGTCAAGACATTGGTAATTTTGGAAATGGGGTCGGACAATTTAAAAGATCGCATAATGATGGAAGGCGCCGGGGAAAATTATTTTGATAACGCGAAAAAGATTGCCGATTATTTTATAATTCGGTTTCCAGCGTATTCTCGAATGCTAACGGATATTCTGGCTCCCGATTCCATTGATCGATCCGTAGTCTATGAAGGCGGGGAAAAACTGGGCTTGCCGGAAAAGATTTATACCCGATTTTTATTGCCAGTCGTAGATCAGGGGCTTCATAGAAGTGCGATCGCCGGGTCGCCGGTAGCTGATGCAAAAGCAAACGGTGGGGTTGATCTGACGAAAGACGGGTTTCAGATCAAGGGCGCGGTTGGACCCGGCGGTGCATTCCGTTTTCATCCGGCGGCCAGGGTGGACATCCAGGGCCTGACTCCGCGGGTGCTGGGTGTCCGGTTATTAAAGGAAACCCTGACGGAATTTTTAGGCGCTGGCCGATAGCTGGGAAGGAAAGACAATATTGGTTGCGGTCGGTTTCAAACGAAATAATTTAGGCCTGAAGATTTAAGGTCTTAACAAAAGAAAATGTGTTGAGTCTTATTCCGCCGCAATAAAACCAATTCGGATCGCTGCGTAGCGCAACGTGATCACTGTTGATGGCCTGGCAAGCAAAGTAGTCCGATTCAAGCCGCAGGATTTATTTTGTTTCCAGGGAGAAAATTTTTTTGGGATAATCTATTGTCAGCACGAAGTTGCTGAGGAAGTTTCGCGTGCCTAATAGCGGGATTGACAAATTGGGCATGAAGTCTATAAGGGTTTCTTGAATCACGAAATCGTTTATTCTCAATTGATTCGTGTGAGCATAAGCCGTCGTGACGCCGTTTCCGGTGCGGATTTCCTTGCTCTTGCCTGTCTGGAGATTGTGGCCGAGAATGTTGGCATAACCCGCCGGTAAAGCGCATTCGTCCGCTCCCGTGTCGATGAGACCTAAAACAGTAATCTCTTTTTGGGCGTGAGGATTGAAAATCGCGACTTGTAACCAGGGGCGGGCAATATCGGACGGGGACAGTTTGGTGAATGGAATATTCACAAGTTTCATTAGTAGATTTGAACCATCCCTTCAGCCGGGACATAGAGAAGCAAGGGGTTCTTTGTCCCTAAATGAACGGCCGCGTTGTACACGTCTTCCGCGTTGTCCCCATCCGCGAGAGGTATCGGATGATTCAAATCCCGGAGCGCGACATATTTTCCTTCAAATTTTTTTTCTTTAATGAGTATCTGTTTCATTTCTACAATATTACCATTTCTTTTGTCATGTTTCCAACTATTTTTTAGCATGAAAATACTCTTTCACCGCCTTTCGTTCCTTTCCCCACAAAAACTCCGTTGGATTGATCGTGTTTGCCTATCATTATGATATATTTTTGATAGGAGAATACTAATATGGCAATTACAATGTCAAAAGAGTTATTGATCAGGATTCCTCAACCGCTCTATGAACGGGTGAAAGAGGCTTCCGATCACGAATACAAATCCATGTCCGCGTTTATCCGGGAACTTTTAAAGGAAAAGTTGGACGAAAGGCTTTCCTTGGATGATTGGGAGGATATTCGCGGTGCCCGCCAAGAATTTAAAAAAGGCAAAACCGTTTCCTGGAGAACGATCAAACGTGACTAAAAATATCTTTCCCCGCCTTGCCACTGGTTATTTTAAATGTTATCATTATACAAGTCGATTTTGGAGCGTTTTTTCCGCTTTTCACTATTCTAGGGAGGTGGGTTTATGCGGCCGAATTGGGATCTTTATTTTTTGAAATTAGCTATGTTGGCTTCGGAACGCGCGACTTGTCCGCGAATGCATTGCGGGTGCGTGCTGGTCAAGGACAAAAACGTGATCGCGACCGGGTACAACGGGTCGATTCCCGGCGATGAGCATTGCGAGGACGTGGGGTGCATGGTGGTGGACAATCACTGCATTCGCACGAACCACGCGGAGGTGAACGCGCTCATGCAGGCGGCGAAACACGGGAATTCTGTGGATGGAGCTACCGCTTATATTACGAATATGTCCTGTACGACCTGTGCCAAGGCCTTGATTGCCGCCGGGATCAAGCGGGTGGTGGTGTTTTCCGAGTATCATGACACCATGGCCGCGGACTTTTTCGGAAAAGCGAAAGTCCAGGTTGAAAAAGTTCCGATGCCGCCTACGGAAATCAATTATCAGATTGAATTGTATTCTTCGGCGAAAAAATAATGGTGTTATGGATAAGACAATTCCTGTTGGCTGATTCGGGCGGCAGGAATTTTTTTATTCTGGGGAAATTTCCCGCAAATTTCCTGTATCGCGATTGTTTAAAGGCGCGCGGGCCGGCGGGGAGAAGGTTCCGGGCTCAAACAGACGCTCGGCCTTTTTCTAAAAAATAAGGAAAGGCATCGCTAAACTCGCGCGGAGCCTTTTCCCCGCAGGCTTGGGGCGCACGGTTTGGCTGTCGATGGGCCGTGTAGATTCGAGTTTATTCGGAATAGGGGGATTATGACATTCTTAAAAGTTCACGGAACGAAGATTGTTCGCGGGGCGCAGACTGTGACACTCAAGGGCGTCAACCTGGGCGGGTGGCTGATGATGGAGGGCTATATTTTACACGCGCCCAACCGGGCGGAGCAGTTGTTTAAACGGCATTTTCGCCGGGTGTTGGGAGAAGCGGCTTTGGCGGAATTTGAAAAGAAGTTTCGGGAGAATTTTATCCGGGAAGACGATATCCGCCGGATCGCGGAGTGCGGGTTCAACTGTTTGCGGGTGCCCTTTAATTATCGTTTGCTCGAAACTAAACCGTATCAATACAGCGAAGCCGGAGCCGCGTATTTGGATAAGGTCATTCGTTGGGGAAAAAAATATCAAGTCTGGACGATTCTCGATTTGCACGCCGCGCCGGGCAGTCAGAATCACGATTGGCATTCCGACAGCTTAGGCAAGCCGGAATTGTGGTTAAAAGAAGCGAATCAGCGCCGGACTTACGCCTTGTGGGAATTCATCGCCCACCGTTATCGGAATGAAGAATGGGTTGCCGGATATAATATTTTGAACGAGCCGGTCATGGATAATGTCCCTTTATTGAACCGTTTTTATGCCGAATTGATTCAGCGGATCCGTAAGGCAGACCGGAATCACATCATTTTTGTCGAAGGAAACATTTGGTCGACAAATATTGCTTGCTTAGCAGAGTATAATGACGATAATTACGCGTTGAGTATTCACAGTTATGAACCGCTCAAATTCACATTTAATTTTGAGCCGCACTTGAAATATCCGGCGGACGAAGGACATCACCGGGCGGACAAACATTTATTGCGCCGGCATTTGGAGCAATACGCCAAAATCGGCCGGGAACGCCGGCGGCCGATATATCTTGGCGAGTTTGGGGTGAACGGCCGCGCCGGATTATGGGGTGAGCATCAGTGGTTAGACGATAAATTGACTTTGTGCGCGGAATTCGGATTTCATTGGACGTATTGGACGTATAAGGCGGTAAAAAACGACAGTTTTCCCGACGGAATATGGAGTTATATGCCGAACCAGCCGTGGGTGCGGCGGGAAGGGCCGCTGAAAGGGTGGGAAACCTACACCACGGTTTGGGAAAAACATAAGCGGGATATGATTGCCTCTTGGCGCACCGAAAATTTTCAAGTCAATGAGCCGGTGTTAAAGATATTACAAAAACATGCCCGAAAAAATCACCAGCCTGCATAATGAGCGGATAAAAGCCGTGGTAAAACTGCGGGACCGGCGCGAGCGCGACTTGCGGCAATTGACCATTGTCGAAGGTTGGAAAGAAGTCGCGGCCGCGTTGGCCGCCAACGTAGAAATGCGGGAGATATTTCTCTGCCCGGAGTTTGGACCGGCTCCGGAACAGATTAGCCGGTTGATCGCGCAAAAAAATATTCCGGTTTATGAAACCAACGCCGCGGTATTTGAAAAAATTAATTACGGCGAACGTCGGGAAGGAGGGTTGGCGCTGGTCGCGCCGCGTCTGCGGACATGGGAGGATTTGCCGGACCGGGGAGATTCCTGGTTCATCGCGGTGGAGTCGGTTGAGAAACCGGGAAATCTCGGCGCGATTTTGCGAACTGTCGACGCGGTCGGAGCGGATGGCTTGATTGTGTGTGATCCTAAAACGGATATTTTTAATCCGAATGTTGTACGCTCTAGTTTAGGAACGGTTTTTACCGTGCCGGTGGTGATCGCGGCCAGTCAGGACGCAGCGCTGAAAATGTTCCGGAAAAGACAATTACGCATATTCGCGGCTGTTCCGGACGCGGAAAAAGTTTACACGGAAAACGATTTAACGGGCAAGGCGGTTTTTTTGGTGGGAAGCGAGAGTGAAGGATTGAGCCCGTTTTGGTTAAAAGCGGCGGATGTTCGTTTACGGATTCCGATGGCCGGTCAGGCGGATTCGTTGAACGTGTCGGTTGCCGCGGCCGTGATCGCGTATGAGAGTTTGCGACAGCGGAACGAGAAAGGAGACAGGAGAGAGGAGAGAGGGGAAAAGACAAGGGAGAAGCGAGGGTGATGAAAAACGCGACTGAAACAGTGCGGCTGAATGTTTTTCTTTCCCGGCACGGGGTTTGTTCCCGGCGGGACGCGATGCAATTTGTTTTGCAGGGCCGGGTACGCATTGCGGGCGCGGTGGTCAGGGAACCGTCGAGTCCGGTGGCCATGACCGCGGAAGATATCGCGGTAGACGGCAAACTGGTTAAGGCGGAAAAATATTCTTATATCATGCTGAATAAACCAGCCGGCTATACCACGACCAAGTCCGACCGGTACGCGGAAAAAGTCGTGTATGAACTTTTGCCGCCTGAATACCGGCAGTTGCCTACAGCCGGGCGTCTTGATCAGGACAGCGAAGGGTTGTTGTTGTTTACTAATGACGGCGACGTGAATCTGATATTGACCCATCCGCGGTATAACGCGGATAAGGTCTACGTTGTGGTTATGCGCGGCGAGCTGACCCGGGAAGAAAAACGGCAAATTGAAAGCGGCGTAATCGTCGAAGGCAAGAAAACCGCGCCGGCGCGGATTTCGGATGTGGTAATTAAAAACGGGCAAACGCAAGCCAGAATCAAAATTCATGAAGGCCGCAAACGCCAAGTCCGGCGCATGTTCGCGGCCGTTGGGCACGAGGTCATTAAATTGGTCCGCATGTCCCAGGGGCCGCTGGTTTTGGGAAATTTAGCCGTCGGTAAATGGCGGCATTTGACTGCGGCGGAAGTGAAGGCTTTAAAAATATGATAAATCTTTTGAACATCTCGATGGGCTTCACCCAGCGGACGCTTTTTAAGGATGTCACGCTGAGCATTTTTCCGAAGGAAAAGATCGGGTTGACCGGTCCGAACGGGGCGGGAAAAAGCACTTTATTTTCGATTATCCGAGGGGAAATGGAACCCGTAGCCGGGTCTATCCAGATTCAGCGCAATATTAATATCGGGCATTTGCCTCAGGAAGCTAAATTTCATTCCACGAAAACGGTTTTGCAAGAAATGACGGAAGGCGATGATCGGATCCGCCAATTGATGGAAGAAAAGCGCCGGCTGGAAGATGAAGATAAGGCCGGCGGCAACCGCTATGGCGATGTTTTGCATGAACTGGAAGTTTTAGGGATTTACGACTTGGAACATAAGGCCGAGAAAATTTTAGCCGGTTTGGGGTTTAAGCCGGAAGATGTTCATAAGCCGATCACCCAGCTCAGCGGCGGCTGGCAGATGCGGACTTTGTTGGCAAAATTGCTGGTTTATCCTTTTGATTTGCTTTTACTCGACGAGCCGACGAATTATCTGGATTTGGAAGCGACTTTATGGCTGAAAGATTTTTTAGGCTCTTATCCGGGCGCGTTTGTGTTGATTTCGCATGACCGCGTTTTTCTTAACAGTGTCACGAATTACACGATCCTGCTCGAAGGCGCCAAGATGATCAAGATGAAAGGCAATTATGAGGAATACGAAGAGCAAAAAGAAATCCAATTGAAGACTTTGGAGAAACAGCAAAAAGTTGTGGAAAAAAAACGCCAGCAGTTAGAACGGTTCACCGAGCGGTTTCACGCCCAGCCGAACCGGGCTTCGGCGGTGCGCAATAAACGCAAGATGCTGGAGCGCCTGGAAGAGATCGATTTGCCGCAGGAGCATCGCAGCATTGGGGTGTTTGAATTTTCCGATGTGCCGGAAAGCGGCTATGTCGTGGCGCGGTTGGATAAAATATGCAAGGCCTACGGCGAGAAAAAAATTTATGAGAATTTGGACTTTGAAATCATCCGCGGTCAAAAAGTCTGTTTGGTCGGCCCGAACGGCGCGGGGAAATCCACGCTGTTAAAAATGCTGGCCGGTGTCGTGTTGCAGGACTCGGGCGAAGTCCGTTATGGCCATAACGTAAGTGTGGGATATTTTTCCCAGTCGCGGTTGGATGTCCTTCAGCCCGAGCGCACCGCTTTCGACGAAGTCATGGCCAATGCGGGCTCCGGAACGCCGGCGGTTAAAGCCCGGTCTCTCTTGGGGCTGTTTAATTTTCATGGCGACGACGTGTTTAAGACGGTCAAGATCCTTTCCGGCGGGGAGAAAAGCCGGGTGATCCTGGCTAAACTGCTCATCAACCCGCCCAATTTTATGCTTTTGGACGAACCGACTACCCATCTTGACCTGGACGGGATTAAGGCTTTGACTGCCGCGTTTCAGAATTTTACCGGCACGGTATGTTTTATCAGCCACGATTTGTATTTTATCCGGGAGATTTCCGATTGTATTGTCGACGTCAACCGCGGGCAGATTAAGACGTATCCCGGCGGTTTGGAATATTATTTGGATAAAAAATACGGCCGCGTCCCGCAGGGCGACGGTTGGGCGCGTTTGCCCACGGACCGCGAAAAAGCGGCGAAAACCCCCAAGCCGGAGAAGAATGCCGCGGCGCCTTCCGGCGAAAAAACCGCGCTCGCGGCGCTGGCCGCGGAGCATAAACAGGCTTTGCAGCGGATGGACGCCATTCGTAAAGAAATCGCGGCTTTGCGGCAGGAAGATAAACAATTGGAAACCGAAAGTTACGTCAAATCGCGCCAGATGACCGAGTCTTACGGCCGGGACGCGGCCGCGATCAAAGAAAGCGGCCGCCGGCTCAAGGAGATTCAATCGCGGCGTCGGGAAATTGAGACAACTCTTGAAGCTTTAGACGCGGAGAAACGGCTCATCAGTAAGTGAGAGGGATTTATGTGGACAATATCAGGACCCAAGCTGGACCAAAGCGGCCGCATTTGCCGGATAGGGATCGCGGTAGCCAGTTGCTTAGTTTTGGCAGGTTGTTCGACGGTTGTCCGGCCCAAAGCGGTTGCGGCCCCGCCGGCAGAGGCCTTGCCGTATTTTGACCGAATAACTGCGGTTGTAAAATCCGTGGATTATTCCGGGTATCATGCTATGGTCAACCCGGAAGTGGCGCTGAACATTGATTTTGCCAATCAGACCTGGTCTTTGAGCAATCTTTTTAAATATGACAGCCAGGGAGAAATATTATTGGAAGAAGGCCGCTATGGTTTATGCGGCCGTTTAGCGGCCCATGTTTATCGGCAGATCAAACCATGGCTGCAAAAAGAATTTGAAATAAAATTTATTCAGGCCGCGGAACCGACTTTTTTTTCCGGGCCGCGTTCTTCGCACATGATTTTGGCCATGGTCAATAAAAATGACGGCCGCCAGTTTTTTATTGACCCGAGTTTCCATAAATACGGGACGAAAGAAGTATTTTCCGGTTATCAATTTTTAGAGATCCGAGATTCTCTATCCATGTTCGCCGACCGCGCGACCGGTTTAGCTTTTAAACTGGGGCAGGCGCATCCGTTGTTAATCCGGGAGGGTCTACTCGTCTCTTTTTCCGTGACTTCGGTCGATGATAAATTTGATTTAGACAATTTTTTCCTGGCGATCACGGTTAACCGCCCCTATGAAATCATCGGCAAAGATATTGCGGTTATCGGCCGTTACAACGGCCGATTTGAATCTTTTCAAGACCCGGTTTTGTTAAACCGTTTATTACGACCGGATGAAGTGGATAAGATTTATAAAAAATTCCACGCTTGGCTGAAAAAGCTTTTTCCCAATGAAGCCGGGCAATTGACCGCCGCGCCGGGATAAGAAAAAATCGCAAGAGCGGATGAGAAAATCAGCGCTGAATGATACAATAGATTTGCGCCGCGTTATGGGAAATAGAGGATGGTCGGAGGATTATGATGAATAAAACCTTGGGTTGGCTCTTGATCGGGTTGGCTTTTTGCGGTTGTGCCAAGTTGCAATATCTGCCGGAACTCTTGACCCTGAAAGACCTCTCAGAAAGCAAAGCACGGACCACGCTTTATATCGACTCGCAAAATCAGAAATTCGCCAATATGCTAGCCGCGGCCAAACGGGGCGAGTTGAAACAATACCACACGAAAAAAGAATTTCAGACTGCGTTTGGCGATCCGGTGATGACGCGTTCCATTCAGCGCGGCGGAAAAATTTTGACGGAATGTTTATACCGCAGACAGACAGATTATTTTGCGAGGGACAAAATTTATCTTTATTTTGATAAAGAGGATCGTTTGGTGGATACGCAGTTTTAGACCGCCCCAGCGCGGCGGGAGCGTCCGAAACGATTTAA
Organism: Candidatus Omnitrophota bacterium; assembly: GCA_015233495.1. Lineage (GTDB taxonomy): Bacteria > Omnitrophota > Gorgyraeia > Zapsychrales > Zapsychraceae > JADFXQ01. The sequence continues at coordinate 12,621 of JADFXQ010000039.1, forward strand.
GATAAACGAGGATTAAGGATGTTTATTATCTTAATGATTATTGCCATTGCCATCTGCGGTTTGCAGGTGATCATATTGTGGCGATTGCCTTCAGGGAACGGAGGCCGCTTCGGGGCCGCCTTGGCCGCTTTGGAAAAAGGGCAAGAGCGCGCCGAACTCCTGGTGCGCGAAGAGATGAACCGCAACCGCGACGGGACGCGCAAAGAGCTGGAAGCTTTGCGCGCGGCTTTGTCCGGCCAGGTAATCTCATTGACCCAGATGAACGAGCAGAAACTTGAGCGGGTGCGGGACGTGGTGGACCTGGGGTTAAAATCTTTGCAGGAAGATAACAGCCGCAAATTAGAGCTGATGCGCCAAACGGTTGACGAAAAGTTGCACACCACTTTGGAAAAACGACTGGCCGAGTCGTTTCGTTCCGTGGGAGAACAGTTGGAGAAAGTGCACAAAGGTTTAGGCGAGATGCAGAACTTGGCGGTGGGCGTGGGGGATTTGAAAAGAGTGTTGTCGAACGTGAAAACCCGCGGGATTTTAGGCGAGGTGCAGCTGGGCAATTTGCTGGAAAATATTTTAGCGTCGGACCAGTATGAACGCAATGTGATGCTCAAACCTAACAGCCGTGACGCGGTGGATTTCGCGCTGAAGTTTCCTGCCAAGGATGGACAAGTTCTCTGGCTTCCCGTAGACGCGAAATTTCCGACTGAGGATTATGTGCGTATGCAGGAGGCGCAGGAGTTGGGCGATCCGGTCGCGGTTGAGGAAGCGGCAAAGGCATTAGAGCGGCAAATCAAAGTCGAAGCCAAAACCATCCGCGATAAATACATCGACCCGCCGCGCACCACGGATTTTGGGATTATGTTTTTACCTACCGAAGGATTATACGCCGAGGTTTTACGCCGGCCGGGTCTTTTTGAATCCCTGCAATATGATTACCGGATCACCGCAGTAGGCCCGACAACAATTTGCGCTTTTTTGAACAGCTTGCAGATGGTGTTTCGCAATATCGCCATTGGCAAGCGGGCGGATGAAGTGGTGCAGTTGCTGCGGACGATCAAAGGCGAATTCGGCAAATTTGAAGAGATTTTACAGCGAGTGCACGACAAAATCCAGGAGGCGGGGAACATTGTCGACGATGCGGCGAGCAAGACGCGCAATATTACCAAAAAATTGCAGAAAGTGGAATTATTGCCGGGAGCGCCAGACTCGCCGCAGCCCACGGCAGACAGCGGGCCGCAAACCGGGGACGGGGCAATAGGCACGGCAGGCAGCGGGCCGAAGCGCGTCGATGCGGGCCGGGAGGATGGAGGATAATGGCGGGAAGTTTGACGCAAGCAAAGTCCATTCGTTGGGATTATCAGAATATTTTTTCCGCGGGAGTGATCAGTTTTACCACAGAGCGCGGCGTGGATTTTACCCGTCGGATGACCGATTCCGGGTTGGATGAGGAACAAACGGATTTTCTTAGCCAGACGTGCGGCCGGGAACCGCAGGGGTATTTCAGCCAGGCGCAAATTCACGGCGACCGGATTCTCATCGCTGCGCGGCACGGCCGGTTGTTGCCGCATTCGGAAGCTGACGCGGTTTTGACTAAAGAAAAGAATTTTTTTGTCGGGGTGCGCACCGCGGATTGTTTGCCGGTTTTGCTCTTGGATCCGCGGCAACGCGGTGTCGCCGCGGTTCATGCCGGTTGGCGTTCAACCGCGAAAAATATCGCGCAAAAAACCATAGCGGTCATGCGTCGCGAGTGGGGGACGAATCCGCGGGAGGTATGCGCGGCATTGGGTCCGGCGATTCGGACATGTTGTTATGAAGTCGGTCTGGAAGTCACCCAGGCTTTTTGCCGCAATTATTTTACGCGGGAAGGCAAGACTTATTTTGATTTAGCGGCGGAAAACCGGGACCAGTTGACCGCAGCCGGGATAGCGGCCGATCATATTTTTGATTGCGGTATTTGTTCCTGCTGCGATCCGCGGTGTTTTTCTTACCGCCGGGAAAAGGAAAAAGCCGGGCGGATGTATTCTTTGATTCAACTCGTTTAAAAACCTGGGATGGGAAATGATTGTTATATTAGTAACGGCAAAAGATCGTCGGCAAGCCGGGAAAATTGCCGCGGCTTTAGTCGGGGAAAAATTGGCGGCGTGTGTTTATATCGTTCCGGAAGGGGAATCGTTTTTCTTTTGGGAACAGCAGCTGCGGCGTTCCCGGGAAGTTTTATTAATTATTAAAACGGAAAAAGTATTGTTTTCTTTGGTCCGGGATAGGGTAAAATCACTACACAGCTATCAAGTTCCGGAAATAATTGCTTTGCCGGTGCTGGCCGGCGATCCGGCTTATGCGCAGTGGGTGAGCGGCGCGGTAAAATGTCCGGCATTCCGGGCGGGTTTTCCCGGTAAGCGGCCACTTAAAAGACGCCAGACTAAGACGAGCAAAGCACAGAAAGGTTGATTATGCAAAAATGGCGGATTTGGCTATTGGTGTTGTTTTTCGGCGTGGCATTGTCCACGACATTAGCGGCCGCGCAGTTTTTATTGTTTCCGAATTTTCGGATCGGGAAAACCGCTCCGGATTTTAAATTAAAGACCATCACAGGGAAGGACGCGGCTTTTTCAGCCGTGCGAGCCGGAGGCAATACGGTTTTATTTTTTTGGACAACCTGGTGCCCGAATTGCAGCCGCGAAATCGCCGCTTTGGATGAGAAGATTAATAAGTTGAAGGCCGACAACATTCAAATGGTTTTAGTCGATGTCGGTGAAGAGAGTCGTTTAGTGGCGAAGTATGCCGCTGAGCGTAAACTGCCGCCGGAAATTTTGCTGGATGAAGACGGCGCGGTCAGCACCCAATATGGCGTGGTGGGCATACCGACTTATGTGTTTATTGATAAAAAAGGCGTGATCCGCGGAATTGAAAACGTCTTTCCGGAAGATTACCAAGCTTTTTTCCGCCCCTCTTAAGCAGGCGGTTTATTTTTCCCCGCTATTCTGCAAAGAAATATGATCTTCCAAATGCGCCGCTGACCTTAATTTCACTAAAAATTCATTGAACGCCAGCAGGTGTTTTTGCCGCAGCAGCGATTCGGTAATTTTTTCTTTTTGGGCCTCGAATTGCGCGGGGTCGGCCGGCGCTTTATCGTCCAAATGAATAAAGCAAAATCCGTTAGGGATTTCGATAACGGAACTGATCCGGTCAGCTTTAGTCAAGGCAAAGGCGGCTTCTTGAAATTTGGGAGACGGCCCAAGCTTCGCGAGATAATCACCGCGGACGAACAGGGGTGTCGGCAAAACATTAAGGTTGAGTTTCTGCGCGGTTTTGCGAAAATCCTCCGCGGACGCGTCCGCCGGCAGTTCGGCGTGGATTTTGGTCAGCGTTTCCGCGGCCTTTTCTCGGGCAAGGACCAAGGCTTTTTGCGTCAAGACTTTTTGCCGCACCTCTTCTTGAATCGTGTTGTACTCCGGAGTTGCAGACGGTTTCCATTCTTTTATCTTCACGCAATCCACGCCATCGGTAGTTTCAAAGATTGTGACCGGGTCATTTTTGTCCAATTGAAAAAGCCGGGTCAATTGGTCATAGGACCAGCCTAAGCTCAAATTGGGCTGATCCATGGAAAAGAAACCGCTGGTCAAAAGCGGTACGCTGTATTTTTCGCTGATATTTTCTAAACCGGTTTTTTGCCGCATTTCCTGAAATATGACTTTGGCCTGGTCGCGGGTTTTATCTTTAGCGGTTTCATCGGCTGATTTTTTCTCCGCGCCCGGCTTGACCGCCTCCGGCGGCGGCGCAAACGCCAGGTGCAGGTATTCGACGTTGATCATCGGCGGCCGGGTAAATTCCGCCGTATGTTGGCCGAAATATTCTTTGGCTTCGCCATCCGTGGCGTTGACGGATTGCTTAAAATCTTCGGCCAGGAAAGGCACGTAACTTACCTGCGCTTTTTCGTTTTTATTGTTGTAAACGGCCAGGGCATCCTGGTCGGTGACGACAAACGGGCTGGTCACGGCGTCAAACAATTTGGCGATCGCGATTGAGTCGCGGGTCGCTTCTTCGAATGCCCGCGCCGGCATCCGGAACGTCTGGCGGAGGATCATATCATACATCCGGCTGTCGAACTGCCCGTTGCTTTGAAAGAACGGGATCGACTGAATTTTTTCCACCACTTCGGAGTCGGCAACCTGGATCCCGCGGTTTTTTGCTTCCGCTAAAAGGATCAGCCGGTCCCAAGTTTCGGCGTCGAGATTCAAGGTCTGCTGCAGGGAATAAAATTCCTTGCCGTAACGCATCAGCCCTTGGGCAACCACGGCCCGGTGATGCCGGTCAAAATCCTCCAGCGTGATTTTTTTATTGAAGATTTTTCCGGCGCTGTTGGACTTGTCTTTGCGGGTGAGCAAAGTCGCAGTTCCAAACAACCCGAAGGACAGGATGATCAGATTGGCAATGATCCAAACAACTTTTTTCATGATCCCTTTTTTGCGGATAAGCTTGAGCATGGCGATATTCCCTTTCTGAATAATGTAAAAATATTCCCGTAGTGTAGCACAGAATTATAAAAAATTAAACTTTTCGAGAGTCAAAAAATTTTTAGCACCGCAACGCTATTTGGCCGTCTTTGCGTAGCGGGTCCGCCTGCCGGACTGCGGCCAACCGCGCCGAAAAATAGGGAACGGTCAATAGAT
>JADFXQ010000003.1 GCA_015233495.1 Candidatus Omnitrophota bacterium
ACTGCTGTTTCCAAGCCCATAAACGCGTGAGCATCGCTTCCCGGCCGATATCCTGCCGCCGCAAACCTTCTTTCGCCAATTGTTTTTCCACAACGTTTTGCGTGGCAATGCCCGCGTGGTCTGTACCCGGCATCCACAAAGCTTCAAATCCCTTCATCCTTTTATACCGGACAATAATATCCTGCAAGGTATTGTTAAGCGCGTGTCCCATATGCAAAATCCCCGTCACATTGGGCGGCGGGATCACGACCGTAAACGGTTTTTTCGCGGCAGTCCGGTTGGCGTGAAAACAATTCTTTTCCACCCAGATCCTACCCCATTTCGCGTCAACCTCTTTAAAATTAAAACGCGGTTCCAGTTCCATAATTATAAAATAACGCGGTCAGTAACTAACCAACCGCGTTATCCTTGGTTTAATCAATCCGGTTAAAAAGCATCAGAAAATATTATCCTGTTCAATGAATCCCTTTGGTTTAGCCGGCTTCACTTTTTGGCTTTTAACAATTTATATTCAATACTGTCCGTCAACGCTTCCCAACTGGCCTCAATAATATTTTCATGCACCCCCACGGTGGTCCAAGAATCATGCAAATCTTGCGACTCGATCAAAACGCGCACTTTGGCGGCCGTGCCTTCTTGCGGGTCAAGAACGCGCACTTTATAATCACGCAAGTGCATTTCTTGCAACTGGGGATAAAACGGCAAAAGCGCGGTGCGCAGCGCCCGGTCTAAAGCGTCCACCGGGCCGTCACCCGTCGAAGCGTTGAATCTTTCTTCCCCATTGACGGCCAAACGCACTGTCGCCTCGGCGAAAACTTTACCGTCAAATCGTTTTTCTGTGGACACTTTAAACCCTTCCAATTTAAAAAAAGGTTTATAACGGGTCAGGGTCCGTTTGAGCATAAGTTCGAACGAAGCATCCGCGGCTTCAAACTGATATCCCTGCCGTTCTTTTTCTTGCATTTGCTTAAGCAAGGCCTTGGCTTGCGGCGACTTTTTATCCAATTTAAAATTCAATTTTTCCGCTTTGAGGACAATCGGCATTTTCCCTGCCAATTCCGAGGTGACGAACCGGCGGTGGTTGCCAAAAACTTCCGGAGCAATATGCTCATAGGCCGCGGGGTTTTTAATAACCGCGTCAATATGGACGCCGCCTTTATGCGCGAACGCCGAATGACCGATGAACGGCGCGCTATCGGACAACTTAATGTTGCTTACCTCTCCGATAAAATAAGCCGCGTCCATCAATTTGCTGATATTTTTATCCGGTATGGATTTGCGTTGGAGTTTGGAATAAAGAATCCCGATAATTGTGCCGAGATCCGCGTTACCGCAGCGTTCGCCTAACCCGACAAACGTTCCTTGAACCTGAATGCAACCCGCTTCGACGGCGGCAATGCTGTTCGCCACCGCCATATCCAAATCATTATGACAATGAATCCCCAAAGGAATGTGAATGCCGTTTTTCAGGCTCAGCACGGTTTTCCGGATATCCTCGGGTAAAAAGCCGCCATTGGTGTCACACAGAATGAGGACATCCGCGCCGGCATCTTGCGCGGCATGCAAGGTCCGCATGGCATATTCAGGATTATGGCGGAATCCGTCGAAAAAATGTTCCGCGTCGTAAAAAACTTCCTTATTTTTTTTCTTGAGAAACCGAACCGAATCGTGAATCATCATCAGGTTTTCTTCCAAAGTCGTCTTCAAAACGTCCGTGACGTGCAAATCCCAGGTCTTCCCGAAAATCGTGATCGTTTCAGCCTGGCTTTTGATCAAGGCCAGCAGATTGGCGTCTTCGATGGGTTTGATCCCGCAGCGCCGGGTAGAACCAAAAGCGGCAATCACCGCGTGGCGAGTTTTGTTTTCGGCAAAATGCCGGAAAAATTCCTGGTCTTTCGGGTTTGATCCCGGCCAGCCGCCCTCGATGTAAGCGACACCGATTTCATCAAGCCTGCGGGCGATCTTAATCTTGTCTTCGACAGAAAAAGATATCCCTTCGGTTTGAGAACCGTCCCGCAGTGTGGTATCGTAAATAACAATTCTCTCCATCGGATTTCCCCTGCCAACGGGTTATTGGATTTTTTCCAATTCAAACGCCGCGTGCAAAGCCTGCACCGCCGCGTCGACCTGAACTTCTTTGATGATACACGATATGCTGATTTCGGATGTGGTGATCATCTCGATATTGATTTTATGCGCCGCGAGGGCTTTGAACATTTTCGCGGCAATGCCTTGGTGCGACCGCATCCCAGACCCGACGATCGAAACCCGGGCTATGGTTTTATCGCTGTTCACCTCGCCGGCCTTAATCTCCCCAGCGATTTTTTCCGCGGCCGCGAGCGCTTTACTCAATTCGGGCTTAGGAACAGTAAACGAAATGTCCGTAGTTTTTTGTTCGCTAACGTTTTGGACAATAACATCGACATTTGCCCCGGCAGAAGCAATTTCGGTAAAGATCAATGCCGCCACACCCGGTTTATCCGGAACGGAACGGATCGTAATCTTGGCTTCGTTTTTATTGCAGGTGACGCCGCTTACCACAATATCTTCCAACTTATTAGTCTTCTTCACAATCATGGTCCCTTCCTCCTTAGAAAAACTCGACCGCACATGCAGCGGAATGTTATACCGTCGGGCCACTTCGATTGAACGCGCCTGCATCACCTGCGCGCCCAACGAGGCCATTTCCAGCATCTCATCAAAAGTGATTTCCCGAAGTTTTTTCGCTTCCTTCACTTTCCGCGGATCTGTGGTATAAATCCCCTCCACATCCGTATAAATTTCACAAACATCCGCCTTCAACGAATACGCCAACGCGACCGCGGTCAGATCCGATCCCCCCCGGCCCAAGGTGGTGATGTCCTGATCCGCGTTCACCCCCTGAAATCCGGCCACAATAACAACTTTCCCTTGACCTAAGGCTTTCCGGATGCGTTGCCCGTTGATTTTTTTGATCTTGGCTTTCGTATGAATTTCATCGGTTAAAATGCCGACCTGTTGTCCGGTGAACGAAATCGCTTCCAAACCCAAATGGCTGACCGCCATGGCCATAAGCGCGCAGGAAATCTGCTCTCCCGTAGACATCAGCATATCCATCTCGCGTTCCGGCGGCTTAGCGGTGATCTCCAACGCTTTTTGTTCCAATTCATCCGTGGTGTCGCCTTGAGCGGAAACCACCGCGACCACATCATACCCGAGTCGTTTAGCGGCCGCGATGCGGTTGGCGACATTTTTAATTTTCTCAGTATTCGCGACGGAAGATCCGCCGAATTTTTGCACAATAAGTTTACTTTTCATTGCCCCGAAAATCCTTTCCTCTGCATAAAATATTCCATTAAAGCTTCGCCGCTTTCAAAATTCTTGCCAGTGGCCGCCGCTTCCTTTTCATTATAAGCCGCTATTTCCATAGGCATAATATCTTTTCCCATCATCGTATAGCCAACCGGGGCGCCGGTGTGGGTTCGCAGTCCGACCGGCGTGGGATGATCCGGTAAAACCATAATCCGCGCATCGTCGTTTTTGCTGAACTGGTTAAGCACCCGTCCGACAATTTCCCGATCAATATTTTCAATCGCGGCGACTTTGGCCCGCCAATCGCCGTTGTGCCCTGCCTCATCCGGCGCTTCAATATGGATAAAAACAAAATCACAATGGCGCAAAGCCTCCAAGGCGTATTGCGCTTTCCCGGAAAAATTCGTATCATAATATCCGGTTATCCCTGGGACGTCAACGATTTGTAAACCAACCAATTTGCCGATGCCATTTACCAGATCAACCGCGGAAATAATCGCTCCGCTGACGCCATAGCGTTCGTGAAATAACGGCAAAGCCGGCTTCATGCCCTGGCCCCATAACCAAATCATATTCGCGGGATTTTCTCCCAGGTCCAAACGAACCTTATTGATCGGATGATTCACCAACACATCCCAGGACTTTTCCATCATTTGCAACAAAACATCCGCCGCGGCGCTTCCCGCAGGCAAATAGGTTTTAATTTCTTGATCCAAAATGTCGTGTGGAGGAACGGTTCGCACTTGCGCGTATTCGCGGGGATTCGCGGTGTTGATGATCAATAAATGCCGATAACTTTTCCCGGCGTAAAACACCGCGTTCGGCAGTCCGATCTTTTCGCCCAATTCCTTAATCAAAACTGCCGCCTCTTTGGTCAAGATATGTCCAGCGCTGTAATCGCGCATCTTGCCGTCGCTCACCGTAACCAAATTACAACGCAAAGCTACCTGATTTTCATTTAAAGTCAGGCCCATACTGGCGGCTTCCAACGGCGCCCGGCCGCACATATATTTGCGCGGATCATATCCCAACAAGGACATATTACCCACATCCGATCCCGGAATCATCCCCTCGGGAATTGTCTGCACCAAACCGGTCATTCCGTTCTGGGCGATATAATCCATATGCGGAGTGGCCGCAACTTCTAACGGAGTTTTTCCGTCAAGTTCCGGGAGCGGCTGGTCAGCCATGCCATCTGGGACAATAATAATGTATTTCATAAAAAAAAGTTAACCAAAATGTTCTGCCAAAATTTGCGTCAGACTCCTCGCCATCGCCGGCCGGCTGCGGACCGTTTTTAAACACCTTCCCTGGGGATCAAAAACCAACCCCCGATATTGCCCGCCATCCACGCTGTTCGCCACCACCAGATCACATGCATTCGTGCCGGCCAAACGGATAGCTTCTCGCTGCGCTTTTTTCTCCGTCAATCCCGGCTCCAGTTTAAAACCAACAAGATACGCGCGCGGGTTGATCTGTTTGATCTTACGAATCAACTTGGGCGTAGGGATCAAGGTGATCTTCCATTCCTTGCGTCCGGAAGCCAATTTAGCCGCGATTGTTTTTTGCGGACGATAATCCGCGACAGCTGCCGCGTGGATAACCGCGTCATACGGTTTTTTCAATTCCGCGGTCAAACTTTTTTCCAAATCTTCAAAAAACAAAAACGGGACCACCCGCGCCTTAGTCCCTCGGTTCAAACCAAAAATCGCTGGTCCTGCCAAATAAGTGACTTTAGCCCCTTGCTCTAGCAAGGCATGGACGATATCCCGTGCCATCAATCCTGAAGACATATTACTGATCACCCGGGCCGCGTCCAAACGAACCCAAGTCGGTCCGCCGGTCACTAAAATTTTTTTATTTTGCAATGTATTTTTAGAAACCAATCGCATGGAGAATCTTCTGCCGATCCGCTTTCATCTGAGCCGGCTGACCGATATTTTGGATCGCGATATTAGGATCCTTTAGCCCATGGCCGGTCAAGGTACAGACAATCCGGCCTGTTTTACCAGAAAAATATCCCGACGCGTGCAGCTTTAAAACCCCGGCTACTGACGCCGCCGAAGCGGGTTCGGCAAACACCGCGTCTTTCTGCGCGAGCAGCTTATAGGCTTCTAAGATCTCTTCATCGGTCACTAAATCAATTATCCCTTTGGATTCATCCCGAGCCGCAACCGCCGATTGCCAACTGGCCGGATTCCCGATGCGGATTGCCGTGGCAATGGTTTCCGGTTTTTCAATTATCCGGTCATGCACAATCGGAGCGGCACCCGCGGCCTGAAATCCCAGCATAACCGGCAGCTGACGACTCATCCCGGCCGCGAAATATTCCCGATAACCTTTCCAATAAGCAGTGATATTTCCCGCATTCCCGACGGGTATCGAGTGAAATTCCGGGGCGTCTTCCAAATCGTCGCAAATTTCAAACGCCGCGGTTTTCTGGCCTTCAATCCGAAACGGATTAATTGAGTTTACTAAAGCCACGGGATACTGCGCGGTGATATCCCGCACCAAATTCAAGGCTTCGTCGAAATTACCCGCGATCGCAATCACCTGGGCCTGATGAATCATGGCTTGCGCCAATTTTCCCAAAGCGATTTTCCCTTCCGGAATCAACACAATACACTTCAGACCGCAGCGCGCCGCATAAGCCGCGGCAGACGCGGACGTGTTTCCGGTAGAAGCGCACATTACAGCTTTGGTTCCCGCTTCCAAAGCCTTTGATATAGCCATGGTCATACCGCGGTCTTTAAAAGAACCCGTCGGGTTAAGACCCTCATATTTTAAATAAACCTCCAACCCGATCCGATCGGATAAATATTTCGAAGGGATCAGCGGCGTGTTTCCTTCATGTAAAGTGACGACCGGTGTTGTCTCGGCAACCGGCAAATATTGCCGATAGCGATGGATGATCCCCTGCCATTTCATTGTAATTTCTCCATGCGGATCGCGACCGGCTTGCTTTTAATCACGGATAATTGCCGGATCTGCGTAAGCGCGACGCGTAATGATTTTTCCGTAGTGTAATCCGTAAGCATAATGACCGGTACCGCCTGAGCTTTGTTATGGGCTTTTTGCGCCACCGAATTTATGCCGATCTGATGACGCCCGAGAATACCGGTGATTTTGGATAATACGCCCGGCTGGTCCATTGCCATAAAACGGATATAAAATTTGGATTCGATCGCATCGATAGTCCGATACTTCAACGTGTTATCATCGTCGAACAAATTGCATAACAATGGTCTATCCGCGGACCGGGTCGCTAAATTCACCAAATCACTGACCACCCCCGAAGCTGCGGCCATCTGACCGGCGCCTTCTCCGGAGATCAGCACTTTACCCAAAGGATCCGCGTCAAGATAAACCGCGTTGTAAACCCCATTGATCAAAGCTAACGGATGGTCCTTCGGGATCAGCGTCGGATGAACTCGCGCCTCTAAATCACCCCCGCTTTTTTTCGCGATGGTCAACAATTTGATGACCAGACCCAAACTTTCGGCGTGATCAATGTCATCATACGAGATGTCGGTTATGCCCTCCGTGTAAATCTGTTTTACGGGTAAAAATTTGCCAAACGCCAACGCCGTTAATACCGCTAATTTATGCGCGGAATCTCCGCCGCTAATATCCAAAGTCGGGTCGGCTTCCGCGAATCCATTTTTCTGGGCTAATTGCAAAGCGTCGGCAAATGACAAATGATTGCGGGTCATTTCGCTCAAAATAAAATTACACGTGCCATTAACAATCCCATAAATCGCGTTAAAAGTATTTCCCGCCAAACCTTCGGATATCGGCCGGATGACCGGGACCCCGGCTAAAACCGAAGTCTCAAAATAAATCGATCGCTGATTTTTCTGGGCACGCTCAAATAGGGCTTGGCCAAAATGCGCGATCAACGCCTTATTTGCGGTGATCACGTGTTTGCCCTGGTCGAGCGCGGCCTCAACAAATTCTTTTGCCGGATGCAAACCGCCGATTAACTCCACAACCACGTCAATATCTTCGGCCTGGATGATTTCGGAAGCATCGGTGGTTAACCGGGTTTTCATGCCGGGGATCAACGGACGCTTGTCTTTAAACCGCAAATCGCAAATCGCCTTAACCTCAAACACGACCCCATATTTTTCCCGGAAATAAGCCCGTCGCGAACCGAGCATTTTAATTACCCCCGATCCGACAATGCCATAACCCAATAAACCAATGTTTATTTTATTCATAGCGCTTTTTCCCTTCATTGAGGAAAAATTCAATCAATTGAGTCAAGATAACCTCTGTCTCCGGCTTAAGACCCGAAAACGCCAAACGCGTCTCATAAAGCATGCCTTTGACTTTCGGGTGGGACTCGAGAACATGCCCGGTTAAATAGGTTTTATCCGCAACGTACGGCGTTTTGAGGTCTACACCCAATTGAACGCCGGGAGTCAAATCCTGGCTGGAAACAAAACAAATGCCCCCCAAACTGATATTTTTTAACTGCGTGATCTCAAATTTACGGCTCGGGTCATCCAAAAGGCAATAGGACAAAATGAAAGTTTTTTTAACTCGCGCATATCGTCGACGATCCGTTTGATTTTCCATGCGACCCTCCCTGATTTCATGTCTCGGGACACCCATTTAATTTAATTTTATGATTGGGCGCCTCATTGCTTTCCAAAATGTGCCCAGACGCTGACCTTGCCTGTCCCCGTAAGGGGATGTCGGCCCGTTACGCCGGGCGGACACCTGCCGGCCGGCAGGTGTCCGTTCCTAAGCATAAATCGGAGCGGTGAGATTTGAACCCACGACCTCTTGAACCCCATTCAAGTGCGCTAGCCAACTGCGCTACGCTCCGCAAAATCTTCCTTACAAATAGGCAAAATGGTATGTAATTATATAAAAAAAGGGATCAAAGATCAAGAAGGATTGCTTTATTCCGCCTTCATTTTCCGGGTCATCAAAGCGGCTACCGCGGCAAGGGGACTTTTCTTGCGGTAGATGATCCGATACATTTCAGTGGTAATGGGCATATCAATTTTAAGTTTTTGGCTGAGGGGGTACACGGCTTTCACCGTTTCCACACCTTCGGCCACCATCTTCATGGACGATAAAATGTCTTGGATTTTCCGTCCTTGACCTAATTGTTCTCCAACGGTTCGGTTGCGGCTTTGCGGATTAAAGGCCGTAGTTATCAAATCTCCCAAACCGCTTAACCCGGAAAACGTATTGGATTTTGCGCCAAAAGCCTTACCCAGACGAATCATTTCGGGCAAGGCCCGCGTCATTAACGCCGCTTTAGTATTGGTGCCAAATCCCAAACCATCGCAAACCCCGCATGCCAACGCCATTACATTCTTCAAACTCCCGCCCAACTCAACGCCGATAACATCGGTATTGGTATAAACCCGAAAATATTCCGAATTGAAAACCGCTTGCACGGTTTGAGCCGCGCTGCTTTGCCTGCTGGCCGCCACCGCCGTAGAGGGAATTTCGCGGACAACCTCACCGGCGATATTCGGCCCGGATAAAACAACAATCCGCGCCGGTCCCAATTCTTTTTCAATCAAACGCGAAATCGGCAGCAAATTTTTCGTGTCAATCCCTTTGGTAACACTGATGAAAATCTTTTTTGAAAATTCGACTTTCGTGGCGGCCATTTTGCGCAAAACAGCGTGCGCGAACCGAGAAGGAATCGCGAAAACAATCATCTGCGCAGTTGTCAACGCCATGGCAAGATCTGCTTCAATAAGAATATTTTCCGGCAATCGAATCCCCGGAAGAAAACGGCTGTTAATCCGGGTCGCCTGCATTTCCTTTAACGCGGCGGGAAACGGCCCCCACAAACGCAGCCGGCAGCCCTTTTTTGCCAAATGCACCGCAAGAGTTGTTCCCCATCCGCCATCACCAATGACCGAAATATTTTTGCTGTCCCGATTGTTCATATATCATTTCCAATAAATGATTTCCCGAAAAACCTGCCACATATAAGCCGCGCCCCATTTCCAAACTTGCAACTTGCGTTCTCCGCCTTCGCGCGCGGGTTCATCACCGGGAATTTCCGCGATTTTCAAACCCCGCTTAGCCGCGCGGATCGACAATAACGGTTCCCAGCTGATGCGCGTCTTGAATAATTTTTCTTCAAAAGCATAACTGGCTTCTTGATCCAAACCCAATTCTTTAACCAGATCCGTCCGGTAAATTCGATAAATCACCATCGCGTCGGTGTACCTTTGCCCGTGGATCAAACTGATCAGCGTCGAAAAAAGCCAATTGCCAAACGCAGTGATCGCATCGTCGTCATAACTTTTGGCGCCCGGAGCGTAACGCGACACAATCACCATATCATAACCCTCTTTAATCTTGGCGATCGCTACCGGGATCAGTTCGGGAATCGAATTTCCATCCGGGCTGAACGACAAAACATAATCGCCTTTAATATGCGGCCAGGCTTCCATATATCCCTGACGCAAACCTTTTTTTTGCTGGATAACCACGTCATATCCCTGTTGCCGGGCGTATTCCGCGGTGCCATCGGTCGACTGCCCATCTAAAACCAAAATTTGATCTGCCCAGGAGCGGTCTACCCGCGGCATAATGGTTTTCATACCGTCGATTTCATTCAACGTTGGAATAAAAAGGGTCACTTTCATAGGGTTTCCGATCTCCTTATGATTATTTTCCGGCAGTGCCGCCATGAGACACCCTGGCTACGGCCGTTTAAGAACGTATCAAATATGATTTATCGACCATCTTTTGTCAACAGTTTATTAAAAAACCTCCTTTACACAAAATTTAAAATGTGGTATAAGTTACTTCCTTTAGAGTAGTCTTGAAATTCAAAATTCGAGATTGGATCGCAATCGAACCGGGCGCTTTTCAAATTTCGAATCTCAAATATCGATTGCTCTATGAATTTTGCGCAGCAAAATTCCTGCTGGCGTAGCTCAGTTGGTAGAGCAGCTGACTTGTAATCAGCGGGTCGGGGGTTCAACTCCTCTCGCCAGCTTAAAATAAATTTAGTTACCCCCGACCCAAGGGGGTATGGGGGATTCATCCCCCATGATTTTGGGGTGACAGGGAGCAAAGCGACCGCCAGAGGGGCAGAGCCCCTATGGGGAGGAGCGCGCCAGAGCGAGCGACGACCGGTCGGGGGTTCAACTCCTCTCCCCAGCTTAAAATAAATTTAGTTACCCCCGACCCAAGGGGGTATGGGGGATTCATCCCCCATGATTTTGGGGTGACAGTGTTTTTTCAAATTTCTTGGGTAGGTACTCAAGTGGCCAAAGAGGACAGACTGTAAATCTGTTGCGCTTGCGCTTCGGAGGTTCGAATCCTCCCCTGCCCATTAAATTTAAAATATGGTAACGGAAGGATTCGAACCTCCTTTCAAATTTTTTCGCGAGAGTAGTTCAGTGGCAGAACACGAGCCTTCCAAGCTTGAAACGACGGTTCGATTCCGTTCTCTCGCTCTTTAAAATAATCGAAATCCTCTGTCTTCCCGCGCGAACCGATCCTAAGACCGCTATGTTGACGCATTTAACTATTCACAATTTCGGACTGATTGATCAAGTAAATTTCGAATTTGATTCCCATCTTAATATCCTTACCGGTGAAACCGGCGCCGGCAAATCCATTATTATTGACGCTCTAAGAATTGTTTTAGGCGAAAGATTATCGGCTTCCCAAATCCGCGATGCGGCCAAGCCTTGCTTTATTGAAGCCGTGTTTGAATTAAATTTAAAACAATTTGAACCTCTCGCCGCTTTTGAAGATTTTTTGACCGAAGGAGCTTCGCTGATTATTCAACGCACCTTTGCCAGCGACGGAAAAAATAAAATTAAAATCAACGGGCTTTCCGCCACAGTCAGCCAATTGAAAGAAATCGGCGATCATTTGATCGATTTCCACGGCCCGCACGACCATCAATTACTCTTGGCTGAAAGTCAGCATATCCGCATACTGGATCGGATGATTGATTTTAAGGAAACCCTCCCGGTTTATACCCGGCAGTTTTCCACCCACGAAAAAATCAAACAACAATTAGCCGCGCTTAAGGAACTATCCCATTCCAGCGCCCGGGAAAAAGATTTTCTCGAGCATCAGGTCAAAGAACTCAGTCAAGTCCCTCTGGAAGCATCCGTGTTTGAATCCTTGAAACAAGAACGCTCCAAAATAAATAATGTGGAACGTTTGAGTGCTTGCCTCCACGAAATATTCGGGCTGTTCGATAACGAAGAAACCAGCCCGGCAGAAATCATCCGCCAGATATTCCGGCCTTTACGGCAATTGAATGAAATCGATCCCTCCACGTCCGGGCTGGCGGGTTTGCTCGACCAGAGCCAAAACGTTCTCAGTCAGTTCAGCGATGAAATTCATAGCTACAGCGAGCATCTGTACTTTGATCCGCAAACTGCCCAAACCATCAACGATCAATACGACATTTACGAAAATATTTTAAAAAAATACGGCCCGACCTTTGCGCAGGCGCAAAAATTATTCGCGGAAGTCCGTCAAAAATTCGACCTCTTGAATAATTTGGAGCACAATGATCAAGACTTGCAACTCCAACTGCTTGCCGCAGAAGAAACTCTAAAAAAATCTTCTCAAGAATTGACTAAAAAACGCCGCAAAGCCGCGGACCAATTGAAATCCACCATTGAAAAAGAACTCAGTGAACTCGGAATCCCGCACGTCCGTTTTGACGTAAAAATCGAAAAAACCGAATTTCACAATCAAGGAGCAGACCGCGTAATATTTTACATCAGCCCGAACGCCGGCGAAGACCTAAAACCTTTAGCCGACATCGTATCTTCCGGTGAAGCGGCTCGGGTCATGCTGGCCTTGAAAAAAGCGCTGATCAAAGTCGACCCCATTCCCGTGCTTATTTTCGATGAAATCGACGCCCAGATCGGCGGCAGGCTGGGCTCTATTACCGGAGCTAAATTACGCGAAATCGCCCAAGTCCGGCAAGTCATTTTAATCACCCATCTACCCCAAATCGCCGCTTTTGCTGACATCCACCTCAAAGTAGTGAAATCCGTGGAAAAGGGCCGCGCTCTCACCCGGGTAGATTCCTTAGATAAAACCGCACGGATAAATGAACTCGCCAAAATGATGAGCGGCGAAAAACAAACCGAAATCGCGGTCAAACACGCGCAAGATCTTCTAAAACGCGCAAAAGGTTAAAGAATGGATTGATTTTTGCTTTTTGTGTGTTAAGTTAATCCATAAAGATTAAATTATTTTGTTTAAGCCAAAGCCTTGGTTTCGCAGCAGCGCAACCGACGCTTTAAAGAAAACTATTAAAGGAGCTAACATGAAAAAAATCGGGATTATCACCAGCGGCGGAGATTGCGGCGGTTTAAACGCGGTCATCAAAGGCGCGGCGCAAATGGCGCATTCCTACGGAGCGGCCTGTTACGTGATCCCCAATGGTTATGCCGGCCTTTACAATTTGCTGGAATTTGATTCCTTGGTGGAATTGACTGCAGACCGTATCGACTCGGTCAACGCCAATGCCGCTGGCTCCGAAGCCGGACATTCGCGGGTCAAGGTCAAGAACATCAAAGACGAAAAAAAATACGACCGCATAAAACAAGGCTTGAATAAATTCGGCATTGAAGGCTTAGTCATCAGCGGCGGAGACGATTCCGGAAGCGTTATGGTCGACTTATCCGAAAACGGAATCAAATGCATCCATGCCCCCAAAACCATGGACCTCGATCTGCAAACCTATTCCGTCGGATTTGATTCAACGGTCAACCGCATCGCGACTTTTGCCGAAGATATTAAAACCACCGGCCGAACCCATAACCGGATTATTGTCATGGAAGTGTTCGGCCGTTACGCCGGACACACCGCGTTTCGCGCCGGGATCGCCGCGGACGCGGACGCCATCCTTATACCCGAAATCCCGGTGGATTTTGACGCGCTCTACGAACATTGCAAAAAAATCTATACCCGCCGGGTAATGACCAGCGACGTGCGCGCCGGCACCTACCTCATTCTGGTAGCTGAAGGTTTACGCAACGCTAACGGCGAAGAACTATATGACGAGGCTGCCGGAATAGACGCCTTTGGCCATAAAAAATTGGCGGGCGCCGGTATTTACGTGCAAAACGAATTGTCAAAACGGTTTAAAAACGATCCCACGATCAAGGCTTTCATGCAAGAATCAAAAATGTATGTCGAAGGGATTTATGAAAAACCGGAAGTCCGCACTGTAACCCCTGGACATTTGGTGCGTTGCGGACGGTCTTCGGTTTATGACGTGAATTTCGGCAAGGAAGCCGGCGCGGGCGCCGTGGTGCTTTTGCAAAGCGGGTTAAGCGGATTTACAGTCACCGGTTTCAGCCAAGGAAAAATCGGTTATATCCCGGCAAAAGAAGCGATTAAACAAAGACACGTGGAAGCGGAAACCGCGGCCTATTACGAAAAAATGGGCGTCTGTTTCGGCCGCAAACCGCCGCAAGTCGCGGCGCCGGGCTTTGCGCAAAAAACCGGTCAAATCGAAAGATACTTGAGCATATAGGTTATTAAATCATGCAAAAAAGACTCTTTGTCGGAATTGACGTCGGCGGGACCAAAATCGCCGCGGGTCTGGTTACTCCCGCCGGTAAAATTTTGGCCCGGGCCAAAACCGCGACGCCCCCTCGGTCAACCGCAGCCCAAGTCATCCGCTGCGTTGATCTTCTCCTGAAAGAAATGTTCGCCTCCAGCGGTATGCAGCTTAAGAATCTCTCCGGTATCGGCATCGGCATCCCCGGAATCATGGACGCGCAAGGCAAGGTAATCCGCACGCCAAATATGCGCTTGACAGGCGCGCCGCTCGCTAAACTTTTAGCCGCAAAATTCAAAGTCAAAATTGCCTTAGGCAATGACGCCAACCTGGGCGCGCTAGGCGAAAAATGGCTGGGCGCCGCCCGGGAAGCCAAAAACATCGTCGGAATATTTGCCGGGACAGGTATTGGGGCCGGGGTCATTATCGATAATCGTCTCTTTACCGGAAGCCATGGCGCGGGAGCCGAGTTGGGCCATATGATCATCCGCGACCAAGGCCCAAAATGCGGCTGCGGAAATCAGGGATGCTTAGAATCTTTAACCGGCCGCTGGGCGATGGAAAGAGATATCAAAAAATCGCTGGCTGCAGGAAAAACCACCCGGGTAAAAAAATTGAGTCATCGCAAAAATCAACCCATTAAAAGCGGCATCCTCCGTGAAGCAATCGCCAAAAAAGACCCTTTAGTCTTAAAAATCATGGCCGAAGCCTCCCGTCAGTTAGGTATCGCCTGCATCTCAGTGCGGCATATTTTTGACCCGGAAATGATTGTTTTAGGCGGGGGCGTTATCGAAGCTTGCGGCCATTTCATTCTGCCGATAGTCAACAAAACTTTCCAAAAAAATAAATTCTTTTCCGGAATCGGCCGCTGCGATATTGTCGCGTCCAAACTGGGAGACGACGCGATTATTTTAGGGGCAGTTTATTTGGTGCGTCAATCCTGACGGAGCTGAAAAGCGCAAATTTTTTTGGAAAACCACTTTCAGCATATCAGACTTTTCTTTCCCTATTTTCACATCGATTTGAGCGACTCTCTTCCCTTTTATCTCCAGGTCAATCCGCTTGGCAGTGACGCCGCAAACAATTTGTTCTACAGACGACAGGTGCGTCCGATCCAACCCGTCCGCCAACCTTAAAAACGCGGCGAGCCTAGTGACAACGTCGCGAGACTTTGGATCCAATTCGGCAAAATATTTATGCGAAGACTTGGGTAAACTTTTGCGGTGATAACGGGCAATTAGCCCGATGATCACGCGGTCTTTCCGGGGCAACGGCAGTTTGCGGGATCGGATGATCAACGCGCAAGACGTCTTATGATGTTTTTGCTGACCCCGCGTCCAACCGATATCATGCAAAATTGCCGCGGCGGCCAACCACTGTCGATGCTTTGTTTCTAACCGGTGCAGTGCTTTAAGCTGATCAAAAAGACTTAAAGCCAAATCCGCAACATGGCTGCAGTGTTTTTCCTCATAACGATAATCGCGGCCTAAGGCAATCGCCGCGGAGGCTAAATGATTTTCTGGATGTTTTGCCATAAATGTTGTCTTTGGCGCTTTGTCCAAATTCGAAAAAATTTATTATAAGCCCGCGCCCGCTCGACAGCGCAACTTTTTTGAAAATGGACCCGCCAGGCTTGAAAATTACGGGTTTGGGGAATGCCGGTATTTCGGGATAAAAATTGTTGCCAAACGTCGAGCTCGTGTATATCGCCTAAAATTTCTTGGATCCCCAAAGCGGCGTCAATAAAAGGGTTCATCCGGCGGCCATAAAAGGGTTGGAATATTTCCAGAGTATAGCGCAATTTCTTAGCCGCGATTCGCGCCGCGTGCAGTTTTTGAATGTTCGACGGCTGACCCAGGTCAACGTCGTGAGCAAGCAATTGCCGCAAGCGTTTTAAAATTATTTTTTTCCGGCCGCCGGCAAACTGTCGCGCCGTCGGCGCCTTTGTTTTCAGAAGATCCGAGGTTAAAAATATGTTCAGACTATTAATATCATACACCGCGCCGGCTAACGCGCTATCGATTTGTTTTTGGGCGGTTTGCCGGCTTTTTTCGCAAAAACGGATCAGCGCGCTGATCCCGGCTTGATAACCGGAATTTTCCGGTTTGCGTTTAAGCCGCAATAAACAGCGGATTTGCACGTCCAATTCTCGGACCGGGCCAAACGCGCGGCCAATCCGGGAGAGCTGTTTGATCCATTGACCCGTTTTCCGATCCGGAAGTAATCCCCCGGCGTGAAAGGCGTGTAAAGCGGCTCTTAACCGGCGCGACGAAACCCTCGCCCGGTGCAAAGGCTCAAGATCACTGCCGCGGCCAGCCGCTGGCGCTTCTTTCAATAACACCTGAAGATGACGCGATAAAATTTTGCCGGCGTATACGCAAAAATCGCTATTTTTCATTGCGCGTAATAACCAATCAGCTGCTCCTGAACATTCAAAAGATGCTCCACTTTGTCCGGACGGATATATTCCCGGCCGGGAGTGAGCCAGCGGGATTTCCGGTTATCTTGCCAATATTCTTCCAAAACGAATTTCAAATGCTGTCGCAGTTCATCCCGGTTGACTTCAAACAAAAGCTCGACCCGGCGGTCAAAATTGCGGGTCATCCAGTCCGCAGAAGACAAAAACACCCGTGATTCGGAATTATTATTGAACATATAAATCCGGGAATGTTCTAAAAACCTGCCGACTAAGCTTTTGACTTCAATATTCTCGCTCATCCCTGCCACACCGGGGACCAAACAGCATATGCCGCGCACGATCAACTTGATTTTCACGCCCGCGTTGGAGGCCTCATATAATTTTTCAATAATGGCCGTGTCTTCCAAAGAATTAAACTTGGCAAAAATCAGACCGTTTTTATATTTTTTATGAAAAGCGATTTCCTTATCTATCAATTCGAAAAAATACTGTCTTAAGTCATAGGGCGCGGAAACGATCCGATGCCAGCGCGACGGCAAAGAATAACCGGTAATCACATTAAAAACATCGGAAATGTCTTTGGCAAAATCTTCGTTAGCGGTGAAGTATCCCACATCAGTGTAAAGTTCCGCGGTTTTTTCATTATAGTTTCCGGTGGAAAGATGCACATACCGCCGGATCCGGCCTTCTTCCCGACGCACGATCAAGGTCATTTTGGAATGAATTTTCATGCCGACGATTCCGTAAATCACATGGCATCCGGCCGCCTCCAGCTCGCGGGTCCAGTCAATGTTCCTCTCCTCTTCAAAGCGGGCCTTGATTTCCACCAGAACCGTTACCTGCTTCTTGTTTTTGGCGGCTTCGATGAGCGCCTTGATGATCCCGGAATTCTCGCTCGCCCGATAAAGCGTCATTTTCATCGCCAGCACATCTTTATCCCGGGCCGCAGACTGAATCAAATCCACGGTAGGCTGAAAAGACTGAAAAGGAAAATGCCGGATAAAATCATTTTCTTTGATTCTATCAAAAATATTCTCCGCATCCATCCGCGCCGGCGTAAAACTTTTAAAAAATAACGCCGGTTTGCTAACTTGCGGCGGCACTTCGAACAAATATGTCAAATCTAAATCTCCATCGATAAAAGTCACCTGATTCTTAGGAAAGTCAATGCCGGCGGCGAGCATATCTAGCAGTTGAGAATGATGGTTTTTCTCAACCTGCAGATTGACCACTTTGGCCTTCGGCCGTTTTTGAATCTCATTTTCAATAACTTTCAATAGATCCGAGTGGTATTCTTCCTGAGCCGAAAGTTCGCTGTCCCGAATCACCCGGAACAAAAAACTCCCCAGAATTTGAAACCCTATAAAAAACGCCTCCATATTTTCCCGGATAATCTCGTCAATCCGGATAAAAGAAAAATCTTCCTTTTCGGAGGGCAATTTAAAAAGCCGCGGCACGGATTTCGGAATCGTGATCATCGCCAGATAGGTGGTGTCATTGCGGCCTAAAAGCACGGCAAAGGCATTAGTTTTAGAAGCCAAAATCGGAAAAGGATGGCCCGGATCAATCGCCATGGGCGTAATGATCGGATAGAGGGTAGATTCAAAATAATTCTTCGCGGCTCTTTTTTGCTCGGAATTCAACTGGGCGGGATTCAAAATAAAAACCTGATTCCGGGCCAACTCCTGGCGGATTGCCCCCTTCTCCAAGTCATACAAGCAATACAGCCGCTCGATCAAAGAAGCGATGCGGGTTTGAATATCGGTAGATAAATCCGAAGGATAATATCCAAAATTGTCTTTATGATTATACCCGGCGTCTAAAAGACGTTTCAAACCGGCGACCCGGACCATCAAAAATTCGTCCAGATTGTTCGCGCAGATGGCGATAAACTTCAGCCTTTCCAAAAGCGGATTGCTTTCATCTAAGGCCTCTTCCAGCACCCGTTCATTAAACGCCAGCCAGCTTAAATCGCGGTGAATAAATTTGATTTTAGAATCTGACTTTTCCATGATAAGAATAGTTTTAAATTGATTGGATTTTTAAATTGATTTTTTTACCCGAAATCTCTTCAAACATTTCTTTTTTGTCGATAAATTCGAGTTTTTCCAACACGAAATTCCCTTCGACCCGGACCTGCAAAACAATGTCCTGACCACGGGTAAATTCGACCTGCAGTTTTTTAACCTTGAGTTTGTGCGCCCGGTCGAGCGCGTTAGAAATCCGTAAAATCGAGCTCAATTTCTGCACTAAGATCTGTTTGTCTTTCGCCAGGGACTGATAAACCAAATGCGAGTCCGCCGGCAATCCCCGGCGGTGATAACGGGCAATACAGGCGATCACCTTAATTTCCTCATCCGTAAGCCTAAACAAATTGAGATTGGAAATTATATACTCGGTATGTTTGTGATGCGCCCGGTTATAAATGAACATGCCAATCGGATGCAAATATGACGCGAGCAAAAGATATAATAAATCGGATTTTTTCAAACCCAAAGTTTCTTTAAAACCGTCGAACAAGGTCTCGGACATTTCCGCGATGTGCTGAACATGCCTCAAATCGACGTTGTACTTTTCGCAGAGCCACTTGCTGACCGAAATCAACTGATTGGTTTTGTTGTATTTTTGCGAAACTTCAAAGTCCAAAACCATATAAGCCAAAACCGCCTCGGCCAAAGAGGCCTCCAGAATATGAATGTTCTTATTTTCAGTCAGGTTGGCGAAAGTGTTGAGGATCATCGCGTATCCGGCAAAAGTGTCGGCGCTTTCCGACGGAATTTTATGTTCCGCGGCGATTTGTTCGGCGTCTTGATTGGCAATAGTTTCCAAAAGCCCTTGGGTTTCGGCCAGATTCATTTGAAAAAACTTATGCTGAAAAACCTTTTCCGGAATCAATTTGGGCAAAAAGGAGGTGTAACTTTCATCGATCAGAATAATATCGTCCACCTTGACCGAGGCAAGGTCGCGTTTTAAATACGCGAATTCGCATTCAATATTTTCCCCCACCGCGGCATAATTTTCTTTGCGGCTGCCGTCGAGCTTGCTCATCAGCTGTTTAAGCCTCAGCATGCCTAACGGCAAGCCGATGTTCATCAGCGTGTAACCCTGGGCCATCACCGAAATATCCAGACTGCCGGCCCCGATTTCCGCGATCAAAAGATTCTTCGTATGCAGAGGATATTTGTCTTTAAGGATATGGTAGAGATAAGCGTCAATATAATAAATAACATCGCCGGCCGTGAATACCTCGATGTTCAAACCGGTGCGCCGGGAAATTGTGTCAATAAACACATCGCGATTATCCGCCTCCCGCACCGCAGTGGTCGCAATCACTTTCACATCCGAAATATCGTATTCCTTCAATTTCTCAGCGTATTTTTCCAAAATGGCAACGGTGCGGTTAATCGTCTCCTGAGAAAAACGGCCTTTATAAAAAGTGTCTTTGCCCAAAAGCGTGACGTTTTTCAAGGATTCCAAAACCTTAATATCGGATTCCGCTTCCTCGGCAATCAGCAAACGGATGGAATGGGTCCCGATATCAATCACCGCGGCGCGGACAACTTTATTATCTTTCATCGTTTCAACCCCGTAAGTTTAAACAATTTTAATATTTTTCAAATTTTGTTCCGGCGCGGGATAGCGCATATTTAATTGGTCTAAGGCCGCGGTCACGGCCAGCGAAACAAAAAAATTGCGCTGCTTTGGTTGATCCGACGGAACAATATACCACGGCGCCCAAGCTGTTGCGGTCGCGCTAATTGCTTTTTCATACGCTTGAACGTACGCCGGCCAGAATTTTCTTTCCTGCAAATCCGCGGAATTGAATTTCCAATTTTTTTCCGGATTATCCAATCGGGCCCGTAAACGCCGAGCTTGCTCCTCAAAACTGATATGCAAAAAGAATTTGAGGATAATTGCTCCTTCTTCGGTCAGCATCTTCTCGAAATGATGGATCTGGCCATAACGTTTCTCGATGAGCTTATCCGGCGCCAAATGATGAACGCGGGTCACCAGCACATCTTCATAATGACTGCGGTTAAAAATAACGATCTCTCCTTTGGCCGGAGTTTTTTGATGCACCCGCCAGAGATAATCGTGATCCGCCTCTTCCGGAGTCGGGACTTTAAAGGCCGCCACCCGCACGCCTTGCGGATTAATCCCTTGAAACACGTGTTTGATTACCCCGTCTTTGCCCGCCGTATCCATGCCTTGCAAAACAATCAAAACTTTGTGCTTATGTTCGGCGTAAAGCAAGGCCTGCAGAACCGCTAATTTTTCCTGCAGGCTCTGGATAAGCTGATCCTCATCTTTTTTCTGAATAAATTTTAAGCTGTCGTCCGGCGGAAAATCCGCGAGCCGAAACCCTTTCGGCGACCCAACCCGGTATTTATTCAAAAAAACGTTTGTTTTCTTCAAAGGATTTTTCATGAGTTTTTTAATTATAGACGGGGGGGGTAATTCTATCAAGGCATATTTGCGTCATGGACATTAAGAAGGCGAATCTGGCGCTGACGTCCCGGAGATATAAGCGCAATATATCAACATAATGACTGCGGCAGTCAATAATAGACGCGGCGAGGCGTCGTATAAAAACATATCCCCAGGAATAACCACTGTAAGAACTAAAATCAAAACCATTTGGCATAATACATTTACGATAAAATAAAAATATGGCCGGCGGAGGCATTTTGAGAAATTAATTAACGATACAAATAAAAACATCATTCCGGTGACATTAAAATATGAAATCAGTTGAATTCGGTAAGCGATATTGTCTATCCCAACCCTGCAACGCTTAGCCATATCCATCACAGACCCGACTCGCGATAAAATATCCCGGTTGATTAAAACGTTTTCCAACCCCAAAATATTTTTTTGCGCCAGCCAGGGGCCAATGATTGCTCCGATAATCAAAAAATAAACGATCAGATCAAAAATTATCTGTCTAAACCCTTTCTGTTTTGCCGTCAATAAAATGACCAAACCATTGAACAAGGCGTAAACCATTCCTTCGTTTTTCGTCCATACTGCGAATCCGGCAAAAATCGCGGAAAGAATAAACCAGCCCTGTCCCTCCTTTTGTTCCCATTCCAATAAAAATACAAAGCTAAGCACATAATAAAACAAAAGGACCGGTTCTGAAATTGTTCCCACGGCCGTCCAAACCAAACCCGGAAGAGTCAAAATAAAAAACGCGGCAGCCAAACTCAAAACCCGGCTGATTCTCCTGCGTAAAAAAGCGTAAACACCCGCGGCCAACCCGCAGTGAAACAAAGGATAAATGATCCGGGAACATTGGTCATTCCAGGTGTTTAACCACGTAAATATCCATGTTCCCATGAGAGGTACATGCTGGGGATAATCCCAATTCCCCCAAACATTGCGGAAATCAGCAAATTTAGCGAACGGCACCTTTTGTTCAACAAAAAAAATCTTGGCTTTAAAACCCCAGAAAGCCCAACTGTCCCACGCCTCGGCGGCCATAGTCCACGTACGGAAAACCATATTCCCTGCCGCGATTATGATAAAGGTTACCAATAAACCTTCGATCCAGGTATACATCGAAGCTACGGGCTTATATTCACTTGGCCCATTTGCTTTCGCCGGGAATAGCCACGACCTGAAAAACAAAATAACCATCGGAACTAATAAAGAACCCCCGACAATCACCGCTGGCGAAAAATCAATCTCCAATAAAGACAGATAAAACATCACCAAAGTCAAAATGCCAAAACCCAAACCATAGGAGACAAAAACCTTTTCCCAAAAAAACATTCGGCGTTTGAGAAAAAACGGCGACAAGGACAACCAGCCAATCAGGATGGGAATAAATACCGCGGTCAATACTCCAAAGAAAATAATCATGACTTACCCTTTTTCCGCAGGAGAAATTCTTTATCGCAGGTTAATAAATATTTATCCGGGCCAAAATCTTTTATCCTGGCATAACCTGCAGGCGCCCGAAAATCCGGTTGTTGATAAACTAAAATATATTTTTGCCGCAGAGTATTCTCCCCATAGTTGCGCGGATAAAGATAATACCGGCCTTTATCGCGCAAAAATTCCAACTTATTTTGTGGAGCAATCGGAAGAATGATTTGCAGTGGTTCCCCAGAAGGTAAAACCCGGTCGCAATATTTCAATATCGGGTAATAATCACGCGTGGAATCATCATAAGCCGCGGAATAAGAACGCAGACGATTCAAACCGGAATTTAGGGCAAAGACATAATATTTATTTTCATCCTGCCAAATCCTCACCAATTGTTTGAGCCAAATCCCGCACCAAACAAAACTAAAAAAAACAAATACCGATATCCGCATTGAATGCCGCGGCAAAAACATTTCAATATCCCCCGCGATATTGGCCGGACTGGATCCGCTGCATCCAAGGTATATTTTCCCGATACCAGCGAATCGTTTTTTTAATGCTTTCTTCAAACAACGCCCGCGGCTCCCACCCAAACTCGTTACGGATTTTTCCCGAGTCAATGGCATAGCGCCGGTCATGACCCAGGCGGTCATCCACAAACCGGATCAAGCTTTCCGGTTTACCCAGCTCTTTTAAAATCAATTTCACAATATCGATATTCCGCCATTCATTGTTCGCGCCGATATTATAAATTTCTCCCGGCCTTCCCTGCCGCAAGACCATATCCACGGCGCGGCAATGATCTTCAACATAAATCCAGTCGCGCACATTTTGCCCGTCGCCATAAACCGGCAAAGGTTGATCGCCCAGAGCGTTGGCAATCATTAAAGGGATCAGTTTTTCCGGAAATTGATAAGGCCCATAATTATTGGAACAACGGGTGATTATGACGGGCAAGCCATAGGTGTGATGATACGCGGCGGCCAACAGATCCGCGCTTGCCTTGCTCGCGGCATAAGGACTGTTAGGCGAAAGCGGGGATTTTTCAGTGAAAGCGCCGTTTGGACCCAGACTGCCATAAACTTCATCGGTCGACACCTGCACAAACCGTTCAACACCGCACGCCCGGGCATGGTCCAGCAAAACCTGGGTGCCAAGCGTGTTCGTGCGGATAAAAACTTCCGGACCCTCAATACTGCGGTCAACATGCGACTCGGCCGCGAAATGCACCACCGCGTTCACGCGCCGCATTACCGCGCTGACCTGCGCTCCATTGGCGATATCCCCCCGGACAAATTCATAACGCGGATCTCCCGCGATATCTGCCAAATTATCCGGATTGCCGGCATAGGTCAAAGCATCAAAATTGATCACCCGCAGATCCGAATAGGCATTAAGCAAATACCGGATAAAATTTGACCCGATAAACCCCGCTCCGCCGGTGATAAGTACTTTCTTTCGCGGCACGCGTATTTCCTTTTTAAAGACAGCGTTCGTGTTCGGAATTCTCCCTAACGTATTTTTCCACTCCTTCCTGCCAGGCCGGAATGATTATGCCCAATTGACTGGATATTTTTTGGTTAGACATCGCGGTAAAAAGCGGTCGCACGACCTTGGGTTGAAAATGCGCGGCCGGCACCGGGATTGCGAAGGCGTCCAAACCCGCGGCCTGGATGAAAAATTTGGCCAATTCATAACGCGAAGCGTATCCGCTGTTCGTCAGATGATACAAACCGCTCAACCCTTTGTCCAAAGCCAATAAAGTAATCCGCGCCAAATCTTCCGCGGCAGTTGGAACCGAAACTTCATCCGAGGCAATACGCAAAATCCGGTTTTTTGCCGCCCACTGCGAAACTTTATAAAGAAAATTCTGCCGGCCTTGGCCAAAAACCCAACTGGTACGCAGCAGCAAATAATCCGCCCCGCTGGTTTGCACCAACTTTTCTCCTTCCAGTTTAGTCGAGCCATAAACGTTCAAAGGGCGGGGCGCGTCGTCTTCCGTGTACAAATCATATTTCTCCCCGTCGAAAACATAGTCGGTGCTGTAATGGACAAATTTGATGCCCCGGGCTTGACAAGCCCGCGCCATCATCTGCACCGCCCGGCTGTTGACTGTCTCGGCAATGTCTTTTTGCTGTTGGGCCTCATCTACCAAATTATACGCCGCGCAATTGATCAGCACGGTCGGCTTATGCCCCTCCAGCAAGACATTGATATCGCCTAACCGGGTGATATCGCAGGTTGCAACATCTGTCGCGACATAAGCTATGCCGCGTTCAAGCAATTCTTTCTGAAACGCCAATCCTAACTGACCATCCGCTCCGGTAATCGCGATTTTCATAAATAATTTTCTGGGAAAATTTATTATCCCGTTTGGCTATTATTTTCCTGCAATTTAAATCCGTCAATCAGCGTCTTCGTCTTTTTGGCCAACTCACTTAAAGACGCTGCGGAAGCCGCTGCCTGTTTGGTTGACGCGGCAAACTGCTTAGTCACCGTATTGATATTCTGCATAGCCTGGACTGTCTGCTCCGAAGCCGTGCGTTGTTGTTGGGTAGCAATCGAAATTTCTTTTGCCGAACCCGCAGTCTCTTTGATCAGCTCAACCCCCTTGGCGACCCACTTCGTCGAGTCTTCAATGCCCATAATTGTCGCGTTGGTCTCCATCTGAATTTCCGTGATCAATTGCCGAATTTCTTCCGTCGATTCCGATGACCGTTCGGCCAATTTGCGGACTTCCTGAGCGACGACCGCGAACCCCCGCCCCGCCTCCCCGGCCCGAGCCGCCTCAATCGCCGCATTCAACGCCAGCAGATTCGTCTGTTCCGCAATATCGTCGATCAATTTTGTAATATTCCCGATCGCATGCGATTTTTCACCCAGCACAACAATTTTTTTCGCTGTTGCGTCCACTTTCGTATTGATCTCTAACATTCCCGCTAAAGTCCGTTCCGCGGCCTTGGCAACATTTTCCGCGTTCTGCGCAATCTGGGTCGCGGTGGCAGCCAATTCTTTCACTGTCGTGGACGCCTGATTCACCGCCGAAGACTGTTCGGTTGATCCCGACGCCTGCTGGTGAGCGGCAGAACTGATCTGCGCCGAAGCCGTATCCAATGCGAAAGCCCCTTGTTTGACCTGTGAAATAATCCGTTCGATTTTTCCGACAAAGACATTAAACCAATTGGCCATTTCTTCCATTTCATCGCCGGAGCGAATCGCTAACCGCTTGGTCAAGTCGCCTTCCCCTTTGGCAATGTCTTTAAGCATATCCACCACCTGCCGGATCGAGGTTGTAATAATACTCACAAATAAATAAACCACCAGCGCAATCCCTCCTATGCCCAGAATCCCGAGCAAGGCGCTAAGCATCACCATGCTTTTCGTTTTAGAAAAAACCACATCTCCCGGCACCCCCACCACCAAACCCCAAGGAGTCGTGTCTTTTCCGAAAGAAATCGCGCTCACGAACATATAAAACTTTTTTTGTTGTTTGGCGGCAAACATACTAAAGGAATAGTCTTGATCCGCGCGAATGGCCGCCAGGATCCCCGCGATATGAGCAGCAGGTATATCTGGATAAATTTCTTTTAAAGGCTTCCCGACATGATTGGCATCCTGATCTCCGACTACGGTTCCGTCATTGGCCAACAAAATCGCGAACCCGGCATCATAAGGACGAATTTTCTCGACAATAGATTGCAAACTGTCTAATGCCAAATCCACTCCCGCTACCCCGACGAATTTGTCCGCGTTTTTGATCGGCACGACTAAGCTGGTCATTAAAACCGGTTTCCCCATAACCGGATAAAGATAAGGATTGACAACCGTTTCCTTTTGAGTTTTTTTCGCGATCAAATAATAATCGCCGGCTCCTGCTTTTTCATAATCAACCAACGGCTCAAGTTTTATTTGTCCGGTACCGCGATTCCAATAGGGGATAAAACGTCCCGTCGCATCCGTTCCTTCTGTGCCGGCAAAAGTGGAATCCCGGTTATCCAGCGCGTTCGGCTCCCAGAGCGTCCAAGCTGCCAACAAATTCTCATTACCTTCCAATGTTTTCTTTACGGCAAGATTAAAATAAGGCCGCCGCGCAGCTTCATCAATAGATTGATAACCCGCGAAAATGCGGGCTAAGGCGCGCGACGAATCAAAGGCATTTTCAATATGAAATTTAATATCATTGCCATACTTTTGCGCCAGCTGCTCCGTTTGGATATAGGCCTCTTTTTGCAGCAGGCTGTTGGATTTCAAGGTGAGAAAGGTAATCATCAAGAAAAATAAAAGGCTCATGGATAAACAAATGACTAAATTTAATTTTGTCTTGATATCAAGTTTCATCGCTTCTCCCTCCTTTGAACGCCGAAAATACCTTTATTAATTTTCATTTCCCGGAATAAACAAAATTGTTCTCCGAGTCCGCCAAGCGCGGCGCTTGCGCGTCCTTTGACGACAATATTGGCTCAGCGATCGGCCAAACCACATTCACAACCGGATCATTCCAAAAAATACTGCGCTCGCATTCAGGCGCGTATTCATCCGAACACATATAAATGATCTGCGCCGCTTCACTAAGCACACAAAAGCCGTGGGCAAATCCCGCCGGAATAAAAAGCATACGTTTATTGTCTTGGGATAAATTCTGGCCAACCCACTTACCATACGTCGGCGACCCCTGACGGATATCAACGGCCACGTCAAATATTTCCCCCTGCGGCACAAAGATAACTTTCGCCTGCGGTTTTGGCCGGATCTGATAATGCATGCCGCGCAAGACATTCTTACGGGAAAAAGATTGATTCAGCTGAGCCAATCCCACCTCAATTCCTGCCGCTTTAAAATCCGAAATCCGATAAAGCTCGGAGAAAAAACCGCGGCTGTCCATAAACTGCTGCAGGGTGACTACAATCACCTCCGGGATCCCGGTTTTCTCAAATACGAATGCCATATTACTCCTCCGCCAACCTTAATAAATATTCGCCATAGGAAGTCTTGATCTCCCGGCCGAGCGTTTTGAGCTGATCTTTTCCTATATAACCCAACGCATAGGCGATTTCCTCAACGCACGCCACCTTAAGCCCTTGCCGATCTTCAACTGTTTTGATAAAAACTGCCGCATCAATCAAAGACTCACAAGTGCCGGTATCCAACCAAGCGTAACCGCGGCCCAGACGTTCGACGTTCAGACAGCCGCGGCGCAGATATTCATTGTTGATATCCGTGATCTCAATCTCGCCCCGGGCAGAGGGTTTTACCTGCTTGGCAATATCCACTACCTGATTGTCATAAAAATATAAACCCGTTACTGCCCAATGCGAACACGGCTTTGGCGGTTTTTCGTTAATCGCGATGGCCTTGCCGTTGGCATCAAAGGTGACCACGCCATAATGCTGAGGTTCCTTCACATAATAACCGAACACGGTCGCCCCGGACGGCCTTGCCGCCGCAGTCGAGAGCAATGCGGACATCCCGTGTCCAAAGAAAATATTGTCACCCAGAATCAAAGCCGCGTTATCTGCGCCAATAAAAGCCTCGCCTACCAAGAACGCGTCTGCTAAACCGCGCGGCTGGGCTTGTTCGGCATAGGAAATATTCAGGCCCAGCCGACTTCCATCCGAAAATAAATTTCTAAACTGCGGCAAAGCCGCTGGCGTGGAAATGATCAAAATATCCCGAATCCCGGCCAGCATCAACACTGAAAGTGGATAATAAATCATCGGCTTGTCGTAAACCGGCAACAATTGTTTTGAAACGACCTGAGTGATCGGATACAGCCGGGTAGCTAACCCGCCGGCAAGAATAATCCCTTTCATTTTTCTCCTCTCATCGCATCCGGCCGTTTTTAATTATATCCGCAGCCGAACATTTTCTACCCCGAATCCCGTCGAGCAACCCGCGCCGCAATGCCGCGAGTTTATTTTGCTTATCTTGCTCAAAGAAAGCCACGATAAAAAATTTATACGCGATATAAGCAATATATACCGTCGAAAGTCCGAATTCCTTAAAAAAGTTTTCTTTAATTATCCAAATCAAATTGCGGGTGATCAGATAGCACCGTTTCGCCACATGATTATTGGCCGTGACCTTAATCCCGGTGCCCGGAATTCGATGCGCCGTTTTGCGGCCCAATTCGTGTTCCAGCATCGGCCGCGCATACATAAAATTTTTCCGGCCGCAACGACGCACCCTTATACAAAAATCGTGGTCGAACCAATCCAAAAAAAACTCTTCTTGAAACCGGCCGGCCTCCCGATAGGTTTCGATGGAAAAAAAGCTCCCGGAAGAAATCATCACTTTTACTTCCGCCCACTGATCATCGTATTTTTTGCCGGGGATCTCCGCTCCCAGTGTCCCGGTATTGACATCCAGATACCGGGCGTTCATGACCCCTACCCGGCATCCGGCCAGTTCGCTTTGTAAAGCAGCCGTATAAATCGCGACTAACCCGTCAAATACGCGAGTATCATCGTCCAAAGTCAATATCCATTCATACCCCTGCCCCGCCGCCCAATCAACCCCCTGATTCAAAGCCGCCGCAATCCCCGCATTCGCCGGATTTTTTATTATATGACAACCCCGAGTGTGCAGCTGCGCTAAAATCCCGGCCGCGCTCTCATCGCCAGTATTGTCAACGACCGCCACTTTTTTAACCTGGGCCAAAACCGTATCCAAACGTTCCGGCAAAGACGGTTCCGGATAGTAAGTAACAACAACTGCGGCAACAGATGATATCATGCCTTCAACAACCTCTTTTATATAATTTATTAACTATTTCGCGCCATTTCCAAACGAAAAATCTAATCTGAAAAATATGCCGCCACCCGGCAGAATATAACAAGCGGTGATTATTAAGAACGTTTTGAAAAAGATTCATTCTGCTATATTTAGCCATATCATTACGGCTTTGATTCGACGCATGCTTATAATAATTCAAAAGCGCTTCGGGAATATATTTCCCTTTACTTCCCTTCTCTACCATAGAAAGGTATAAATCCCAATCTTCATAACCTTGACCCATATTGGCCTTATACCCCCCAGCGGACTCGAAAGCTTCTCTTTTTATCAAAGCGCTGTTATGAATATAATTTTCCCAACGAAGATAAACTCTATTAAATGGCCGTGATTTAAATGTGCCATTTTTAAATCCACAATAATTCATATCGGAATAAAAAAAATCACAAGAAGTATTTTGGTAATATGCCTCTAGATACCGTTCAATCGCATCATTTCTTAACGTATCGTCAGCATCCAAAAAAAGAATAAATTTACCGGTAGAATATCGAAAGCCGTTATTCCGAGCAGCGATAACCCCTTGATTATTTTGCGCCAATAAAGTCACCGAATATTTTTTAATTTCACCAATTGAATCATCTGTCGAGCCGTCATCAACAACAATAATTTCGTGTGGTCGTATCGTCTGTTCCAGCGCGCTAAGAATCGCCCGCCCAACATAATTTTTATAGTTATAATTAACAATAATCACGCTAACGGTTTCTTTTTTTAACGAAAATATTTTATGATTATAAAACCCTTTTGAAATAATACTCCTGCGTTGATCATGCAGATCTCGCCAATGAACGATGATCCAAAGAAAAGCTCGGAATTTTGCGCGGATAATGGTTCGGAAACGCTCATTCATAAAGAAGCTCAAGCTAGATGCCCCGCAAGCGATAAGACCTTGCGCAAAAAAATCTTTTATAAGACGTTTATAATAGGGTTGATCAAAATTACGAATAGCAAAAATAATCCGATTGCGATACATATGATAAAAATAGAAATATGAATCTGGTCCCGCACTTTTCGCAATCTGATGCCAAACACAAGCTTTTGGTTCGTAAACAATTTTATAGCCGTTTCGTATTGCCCGGGCAAACAAATCCGTTTCTTCATAATAAGCGAAAAAAACCGGCTCCAAGAATCCAATTTCATCAATAAGTTTTCTTTTTATCAATACAGCGCATCCCGATATGGAATCCGCATCAAATTGTGTTCCCTCTTGATTCATTAACGTCTCGGCGGATCCTGTCCAGGGATTAATAACTTGATAGGAATAATACGGATTATTTTTATCAAAAGACGCGTTGTGTGAATCCCAGATATACGCCCGCCCTCCGACGACGCCAATCTTGGGATCTTCTTGCGCCCGTTTCACCAGCGCGCTCAACCATTGAGGATCAACTACAACATCGTTATTTAATAAAATAATATATTGCCCATGGCAAATTTTTAACCCTTCAATGTTTCCTCCCGTAAAACCTAAATTTTTTTCATTTTCAATGAATCTAATAGGAAAAAAATACCGGCTTTCCGTGAGGTGGTCTTTAAGAATTCCCGGCGATCCATCTCTGGAACCATTATCAATTAAAATCACTTCAAAATCTTTGTGCGCCAATAAGGAAAGGGACTGTAAACATTTTTTAGTGTCTTCGTATTTATTCCAATTCAAAATTATGATTGAACAATACGGCATAATTTTCCCAATAACTTCTTGAAGCTCGGCATCGAATGAGTGTTACATAAGTCTATGCTGTATTTTTTCTAATATTAATAATTCGCGATGTTTTAACCAATTTTCATCGTCATCCATTTTGACAGAGAATAAACACTTGGTTTGATAACCCTGTGATATCGCAAATTCTTCAACATCCTTTAATATTGGCAAGAATTTTCTTACAGTTTCGAAAACAACAATTTCCGGTTCAAATTTTGAAATGATGGTTTTTATTGATCCCAGCAGAGTTTTACTCTCCAATGATTCTTTAGTGATCTCGTATCCTCCATAACCCAAAACCACCAAGATATCCACCTTGGTGAGCGCTTGGATAAAATCATCATCTTTTTTTAAATAAAAAATTGACCGCTCCGTCAGGGCCGGGAATAAATTGCGGATATCATTGCCAATATATTGCCGATAGGTGTCTGGTATATACTTAAGAAGCGGGGCGTGTCCACAATCAAGATCAACAATAATTTTTTCTTTTACTTTATCGCGTAAATACCCTGCCGCGAGCCAGACGCGATAATCCATTTTTTCATCGAATAAATACGCCCATACATCGTTCTTTCTGCAAATCAAACGGATAAGTTGATGCTGGGTGTTATCTTCCTGAATATATATCGCTTCTTCCTCAACAACCGCAAAATACCTCCCGATCGTTTTTAGAAGATACTTTTTATTAAAAAAATACTGAACATTCGGATCCGGCGTATTAACTTCCTGATTGATACATATTGAATCGCTAATATCCGCCCAGACAACTAAAAGTAAAATTCCCGTCCGTTTCAAAACCTTGTTATATTCAGAAAAAAGTTTTTCCAAATCAATCGGATTAATATGATCAGCCGTAGATAAATCAATAACACAATCAAAAGCTCCCTTATCAAAATTGAGGCGTCTAATATCGCCGGTTTCAAAACTGCAGGGAATAGTTTTTAACTCGCCTATTTTTAACTTGGCCTTATCTTTAACTTGTTCCTGAATTTCAATTGCGTGAATCCTGCCGGCGCGTTTAAGCGAACCAATAATCCCCCCAGCCAGCGGCAAAGCCTCGGCCTCATTAAACAGATCCGTTTTTAAAACCACTGCTTCCTGGGAACCCAGAGAATCAATCACTCTTTGACTCTCCAATAAATAGTAGAGCCGCACTTCCTCAACGGTTTTAAATGGATATTTTATCAGCCATAAATATTTTTCCCGTCGCCAAATCAATTTGCCCAATATTTTATGCTGTTTTTGTAATAAAACATATATGCAAAGCAAGAATTTTTTGCCAGTGCTGGCGGAAAAAAAAATTAAAATATGATTTAACAGATTCGCAATAAATTTCCTCTGGCTGGGAGTCAAAATTTTTATTAAAAATCCTTTAACAGCTCTATATAACCATTTAATCATCAAATATGCTCCGCACTCACCATCTAATTATTGGGCCAAATACGAACAAAAGATATTCTCCATATCTTCCCCCGCTTGCTCAACCTTCCCATGCCCCATCAGAATCACCTTTGTACACAATTGCTTTAAGATCGGGAGGTCGTGGCTGACCGTCAACAAAGTCCGGCCTTCTTTGGAAAATTCCAGGAGTTTGGCGCGGGATTGTTTTTGAAACTCGTCGTCTCCTACCGCGATTACCTCGTCCAACAGCAGAATATCAGCGTCGGCATGCGCGGCCACCGCGAAAGCCAATCTCAAATACATACCGTTGGAATAATATTTTATCGGGGTGTCGATGAACTGGCCGATTCCGGAAAAATCCACAATGCGGTCGAATTTCTGTTTGATCTCGCTGGTCGTCATACCGATAATAACTCCATTTAGGAAAACATTCTCCCTTCCGGTAAGTTCAGGATGAAAACCGCTGCCGATCTCAATGATCGAACCCACCCGGCCGCGCAACCTCGCCTCACCGGCAGTCGGCGCGATAATCCGGGCCAGAATCCTGAGCAACGTGGTTTTCCCTGAGCCATTCGCGCCGATAATCGCGACGCGCTCGCCGCAAGCAACCTTAAATGTCACCTCGCGCAAAGCCCAAAACGAATCGTCTTGCCGGGCGCCGGGACGTATGCCCCGCAGCCGGTCCATAAACCGCGAGCGCCGGGAACGATCCGCGAGATGAAAACATTTGCTCAATTGATCAATTTCAATCGCGTTCATAAAATATCCGCCATGTTCTGATCCTGCTTGTAAAAAAAACAGATACCTGCCGTAAAAATGATGGTCGTCAGGATTAAAGAAATCAGATAAGCATCCCAGTGCACCGGGACCTTGCCCGCTAAAAGCGACCAGCGAAACACTTCGATCAATCCGACCATAGGATTAAGATAAAAAACATACCGGATTTCATCCGGGATCAAACTGGTGCTATATCCAATCGGAGAAACAAAAAAACCGATCTGTATCATAAACGGCACAATAAAAATAACGTCCCGCCAATAAACCGCCAAAACGGATAAAAAATAAACCACTCCCAAAGTCAGAATACCCGTATGTAAAATCAAAAAAGGAACCAATAAAATGTGCGCATCCATCCCGACGCCGAAAAATAAAGCCAAAAAAATAAATGCCAGCCCCGTCAACAAAGCGTCGCTGAGATGGATCAAAATTGATGTGGTCGGAATAAGCAGGCGGGGAAAATATGTGCGGCGCAGCATCGCGGCATTATCGATTAAAGACGAAGCGCCAACCGCCAGCGTATTGGCAAAAAGCATCCAGGGCAAAAGCGCCGAAAGAACCAGCAATGAATAGGGCAAGCCGTCGGAAGGAAGCTTCGCAACTTTCCCAAACACAATCACAAACACCACCATGGTTAAAAGCGGACGCAAAACACTCCATCCCAGCCCCAAAGCCGCGTGTTTATACCTGACCAAGAGATCTCTCCAAGCCAACATGAAAAGAATTTCCCGCCCGGCGCAAGCATCTTTTAAATAAGAACCAAAATGCTTTTTAGAATTGATGATTGTTTCCGAAACCTTGTTTTGCATAGGTCGAATAAAAAAAACTCTTTCAATGAATTAGTCGTCTGAAATTTTCTTAATCAGCAGCGGAATGCTGATTGCCCCGTTCATATAGCAATCCCAAACCCTAAAAATGATTCGAATATTATAAACGCTATTTCCGGATCGTCCAAAAATCCCGCGCCAGGGTTTCGAGATATTCGAAGGGTATGGTGAAATATCCTTCCCTTCCCCAGGCCGCTCCCCAGGAATTGCGGACCAAGAACCTTTTGGCTTTTTGGTCATAGCCGACCGCCATCACTGCGTGGCCGCCCAGCAAACGCTCAGTCTTTTTCGGCATCAGGGCTGTCCCGGTACGCGCCACAGCCGGGGAAGCGAAACTTTCATAAACCGCCATGCCAAAAACAAAAGGAAAACCGTCCGCCAAACAAGCAAACATATCGTCCAGCGAACTTAACCGGTGATAAGAAACGATCTTATGTTGTAAAGCCTGCCGATAGCACGCGGCAGTGGGTTTGTCGGCAAATTTATCAACCGCATACGGCCAAATTTCTTCATGACAAACGCCTTGTTTTGCCAAAGTCTGAATGCCGTCGCGCAGCATCGCGCCCGAATCAACCGCCGCGGTTTTATGCAACACTCTTTCATTATAATAAATGAACAGCCGGCTGACATCCGCGTACATTTGATCCGCGGCATAATCTAAATATTCAATGTTTCCCGCCAAGGCCTGAGCCGTGCAGCTGCCTAATTTACCTTGATCTTCGACGGGAGAACAGCCGAAACGCAAATCAACCGCCGGCGGCAAACGCAACCGCGGCCGTATCGCTTTATATAAAAAATCCCGACTGTCCGGCACATCCGGCAGCCAACCGTAACGACGTTCAATCATCCGCATTTTTCTCCCCCTTTCTCCCGTCTTAAGAACAAAAATTTTATTTGCCTCTTTTGAATTCCGAATGGGTAAGTAAGGCTAATAATTGTTTTCTTCTGACACAATAAGGGTTTTTTGGCCAAAAGTCTGCAAGGTTTTACGGCGAGCTTTCCGCGTTTAAAAATCGCGATAGAAAGCTTGCCGTAAACCGAAGCAGACGGCCAAAATAACCCGTGGCAGCAGAAAACAATTATTAGCCTTACTTACCCATTCGAAATTCAAAGGAACCTTTTATTTTAAGCCATAAACGATCCAACCGCAGACGCCAACCCAGCAAATTACATTCAATAACAAGGGCCTGTCCGTAACTAATATTTCACCCGGATCACCGCCGCGGTTATGGATGTGAACGAGATAAAGATAACGAAATATGCCATAGATCACAAACACAACCGTATAGGGCATAAAATGTCCTCCCGGCCGGGCCGCCACCTCTGGTGAAATTGTGTATAAGCCGTAAAAGACAATCGCCAAGGTCGAACAAATCAATAAAATCTGGTCTAAAAAATACAAGGAATACTCCGCGAGAACGCCGCGGTGTTGACCGGCCTGGTCTTTTAAAAGTCCCAGTTCATCCCGGCGTTTGGCGAATCCTAAAAACAGCGCCAAAAGAAAAACGCAAAACTGCAGCCATAAAGACGGATAAACTTCCGCCGCGAACGCGCCCAGCCAAACCCGGATTTGAAAACCAAAAGCCACGAAAAAGGCGTCGAGAATCACTACGCGCTTGATTAAAAAATTGTAAAAAAAATACAAAAGGCAATAAATGCCGATCGGGATCAGCGTGCCTGGATCCGCCAAAAAACAAATGCCGCTGCCGCTCAACGCGAGTAAACCCGCCAAGCTAAAAATCAAAGCAGCTGAAACGTCGTGCCGAGCGATAACCCGCTGGGCTTTTAACGGATGCTTTTTGTCCTGTTCCCGGTCGAGAAAATCATTAAGAACATAACCGCCGCTGCACAGCAGACTGAAACCCGCGAAAGCAATGACACAATTTAAAAATCCGCCGCCGTGAAATAACTGCCCGGAAAACAACAAAGGAAAAAAAATAAACGCGTTTTTCACCCATTGTTTGACCCGCAGCAGGTCGTAAATGAGAATAATTTTTTGCAGCATTTGCCCCTCCATTATGGGATATGGATCCGCCCCAAAACGATCATTTTTCCCCGAACCGGTTTCCCATTACGATCCAGTCCTTTTAACACCACGGGAGCGGTTTCATTGTCCTGATAAATGCTCGCCACAATATTATAGCTTCCCGGGGACATTTCCGGAGGAATAAACAACCAAATTTTTTCTTTGATCCGCTCGCCTTTTTGCCAAAGATTCGTGGCGTAAACGCCATAACCAATAATTTTTTTTTGATTAAAAATAACCGTGCCGTTTTGGGAAAAACCCAAAGACATCCGATAAACAGAATCCGTGGATTTTTGAGCGTCCCAAACCAATTCCAAACATCTTCCGGCCGGATCTGCCTTGAAATTTACTCCGGATAAAGAAAAAATCTCCCGCACCCAAACCCTCGACTGATTCGTCCTGTATCCGGGGACCGGAAGAACTTCCACCAATTTTGTCCCCGAGCCGTCCTTTCGGAATAACACCAGATTGTCCGCTGCTGCCTCAACCCGCCAATCTGCCATTTCAAAAAACCGCGTCATGCGCCGGGCAACCGAGCGTCGCGCCGCGGCATCCGCTTTTGCCAATTCTTCCCTCAGCCAAACGCAATTAAAATCAATCAACGCCCATCGCGACCCGGTAACCACATCTTGGGGCGTTTGTCCGGAAAATGCGTTCCCTCCCATCCAAATCGTGTGAAAACTGTAAAGATTTTTCCGTAAAGAAAGCTCAGCCAAAAAATCAAAAGAAGCGGTTACGCCTGCATCGCGCGGAATCTTTTTCACCAATTGCCAACGTACCGGATCAAAATGATCCTCCCAACGCGTCCGCGCTGCAAAGCGGTCCGAATGGAACCATAGCGACGCGTTCAAAAAACTCATCAACAGAATCAGGCCGATGATCAGCCGGTAAAACCAGTCCTGTACGCGCGGCCGGATTGCGGCTAATCCATAAACCGCGGCGCAAAAGATATAAACTCCGGAGGTGGCCGCGTAATGATAAAATATGGAACGCATTCTGGGTTCCCCGCTCAATAAATGTTGTAAAAAAATCGGCAGACCTAAAAATAATTTATCCGGACTTAAAAAAGATAAAAACAACAACGGAGAATCCAATTCTAAGAAGTAATTAAAAAACGCGGCTGAAAACAACCGCGTCAGATGCGCGCGGATAATCGCGCCATAGGCCCATCCAAAATGATGGTTAGACCCGAGGGCCGGGATCTGATAAAAAGAGGTATAAGCATTGGCTGTCATAAATCCCAGGTTGTGCCGTAAATAGGGGACAAAGAAAAACATGCTGAACGCAAAAATCCCGCCGCCGATCAACAAAGGCAAGCCAACCCATAAAATCTTACTTTCCCTTGTCTGAAACAAGGCGTAGAGTCCAAAACAAGCGATTAACAATGCGATATTTTCCTTAACCAAGGCCGCGAATAAAATGGATACCGTAAAAAGAAACAGCTTGCGCCGGACAAAAAAATAATAAATCGCCGAAAACAAAAACGGCAAAGCGAGATTTTCAAAATGGAATTCATACAACAGCATGAAAATGTTGGGCGGATAAAAACAATAAACCAGCATGAGGCCGAACGCGACCGCCGGACCTAATTGACCGCGGGCGATGCGATACAGAATCCCCGCCGCGGTAAAAAGCGCGAAAATTTTCAGATGGATCAAAGTCAAGGCGTGGGGAAAAATCCAGTAAAGCGGCGTCAAAAGAATCGCGATATACTCGGCGTGATTGGTCAAAAAACTCGTGCCAAAAACTGTGGACACGGTTGTCCCGTGCATCAGATTCCACATCACATGATTGTACATGGCCAAATCCCAGTCATAATACCCAAAAAACGCGTATTTATACTGGAGGACTATCGACCAAAATCCGCACAAAATCAAAACGGTGGCAAACGCCAGCCGGTCAAAAAACGCATCGGATATGCTCCATTTATTCATAAAAATAATATTCTCCCCCGTATGCCATGGCACAAATCACTTAAATCTTTTCTTTAACGACCTCATCCAAACTCTGTCTGTCGTTAGCGGACG
This sequence comes from Candidatus Omnitrophota bacterium, assembly GCA_015233495.1. GTDB lineage: Bacteria > Omnitrophota > Gorgyraeia > Zapsychrales > Zapsychraceae > JADFXQ01. The sequence goes on from JADFXQ010000003.1 coordinate 37,665, forward strand.
GCGGCTATCGAAATAATCCCTGCAAGGCCTCTTCCAATTTTTTATTTAACTGGCCAAAAACATGATTCCGTTCGACACTGCGGCGGCCTTCCGCGGCAATACGGGCGGCATCTTGCGGATTCATGATTAAAAAATATATTTGACCGACAAGCGTTTTGACATCTTTGGGCGAATAAAGCAAACCGTTTTCCCGGTCGCGGATCAAGAGGCGTCCTCCCGGCGAATCCGGGACCAGCGCCGGAATTCCCGCGGCCTGGGCCTCTAAAATAGTAATCCCCGAGGTTACCGGTTTTGCCGGAGCGATGAACAGATCCGCGGCAGCAAGATATTCCACGACGTCTTCCCGGCTTTTTTCTCCGGCGAAATGAACTGCCGCCGCCAGCCCTAAAGCCTTAGTTAAAATTTCCCAATCTTCCCGTAATTCTCCATCGCCAATAATCTCGCAATGAAATTCCACCCTTTGATGTTGCCTGCGCAATTGCGCCAAAGCGCGCAGCACCGGGCCAAAATCAACCTCTTTCGCCAAACGGCTGATCATGACAATATTCAGCGTCGTGCGCCCAGTCACAACCTTGGGACGGCGATCTTTCATAAAAAGGGGAAGTTTGACGCCGCAGGGCAAGGGCTTGATTTTCTGCGGATCTGCTTCCCAACGCAATAATGTCCACAAAGCCCGCTCGGTGTCCGTCAACAACAAGTCTTGCCGCTGGGCCAGGGCACGCGCCTGGCCCGGCGAAACTAAGCGCCGGGTGATTTCGTCTTCATAAATCAAAGTCACAATTTTTTGAACGAAAAAACAATCCTGGACGAATGCTCCGATTCTTCCCATCTGCGCCGTGTGACAATAAAGCACATCGATATTTTTGCGCGGAAATCCTATGGCCGCGTAAAACAAGTTGCCGGCCAACGCGTCCTTCCCGTAGCGAAACACATTTAACGCTTTAAAAAAACGATGAATTTCATCCAGATTAAGATAAAGCAGCCACAACGATTTGAGTGCCCGAATGAGCCAATTACGCGGCACATTGAAACTGCTGACCCGATGATGCAATCCGGATTTTCTCACGTCGGCGTGAGTCGTTTTCCAGAGGCCCGGACGGAAGCTTACCACATCGACTTCATGGCCACGCTCAATCAAACTGAGCGCTTGGTCTAAGACGCGCGTGTCGGATAAAGAAGGGAATTGCCGGACTAAAAACACAATACGCATAATGTTTCAATATAGCATAAAGCGCTTTTCAGAAATATCACTTTATAAAAAATGAGTTTTTTTTGAAGAATCCCGCCTTTTGATATAAAATGTGTTTTAATCCTTAACCATTAAAATTCCGAAAAGGCTTATGTCCCATCCTATTGTCGCATTTTTGCGCCGGTTTTCCTTTCCGATCCGTTTACTGTTTTTGCTGGGTCTGGGATTTCTGGTTTACCGCGAGACATTTCGAGGCCAGTTCGTATTTGACGATATTGAATTTATCGTGACCAACCCGTTCATCAAAAATTTCAGCGCGATCCAAGGCTTTTGGGAGATGTCTTTCCCAAAAACGCGCATCATCACGGTTTATTCCTATGCCCTGAATTATTATCTAAACAAACTCGATCCATTCGGATATCATCTCTTTAACTATATTGTTCATATTGTCGCGACATTAGCCGTTTGGCGGTTGGCCTTCTTATTAGTTTCCATCCTCCAAACCCCTCAACCTGTCCCAACACCGATACCCGCGAGTCAAACTTCCAATAACAAACCGCGTCTGAATAATTTAAATAAAGGAAAAACAGCCGCCGCCAAAACAAAAGCCCAATCTACAACCCAAGCAACCGCCCAAACAACAGCGCCTTTCCGATCTTTCTCTCTATTATCCCTGATCCCCTTTTTCGTCACACTGATCTTTCTTGTCCATCCGGGTCAAACCGAAGCGGTCACTTATATTACCCAGCGCTTTGAATCCCTGGCCACCATGTTTTATCTTCTCACCCTCTGCTGCTACGTCCAAGGCCGGATGCCCGCGGTCCAGTTAATCAAACGGATTTTCTTGTTCTCAGGAGCGGCATTTTTTTCGATATGCGCCATTACATCAAAAGAAATCTCCATCACCTTGCCGTTGACTATCGTCGCGATTGAGTTGATCTTTTTTAAAGATCTCCGTCGTGTCCGTTTATCTTTATTGCTGATTTTGTTCCTAATCAGCTGTGTTTTTCTGTTTTTATTCAGCCATATCATCAAGGCCAGCCTGTGGTCACTGTGGACGCACACATTTAATTCTGAATCGCACGACGGAGATATCTTGACCCCGTATACCTATATCCTGACCCAAATGCGCGTATTCCTGACGTTTTTCCGGCTTCTCATTTTCCCGGTCAACCAAAATTTGGAATACGATTATCCCATGTCCAATTCGCTGCTTGACCCGCCATTAACATTGGTGGGTCTCCTCTTCATCATCGCCTTAGCCGTCATCAGTTGGCTCGCGCGCAAAAAATATCCTCTCATCAGTTTTGGAATCGCTTGGATACTGATCACGTTTTCCGCCAATCTAGTGCCGCGGGCCAATGTCATTTTTGAGCACAAACTTTATCTTATGTGTTTCGGATTTGCTCTGGCAGGAATATCCTTGTTGAATGAACTCATCAAAAACCGGAAAATTTTGATTACTTTGCTGATCGGCATTATTTTAATTTTTTCTCTGACCACTTTTCATCGCAACAAGGTTTGGCTCACGGAGCGAGCCCTGTGGGAAGACGAAGTCAAAAAATCGCCAAACAAAGCCCGAGTTCACGCTAACATGGGAAAAGTCTATACTGATTTAAAAATTATTGACAAGGCCCTGTTTGAACTGGGACGCGCAATTGAACTTAAAGCCGACGATTTTAAATCCTACAGCAACCGGGGCGCGGCCTATTATTCGATCGGCGATTTTGATCACGCCTTAGAAAATTATAATAAAGCGATCGAAATCAAACCCGGTTATTTCGGAGTATACGTCAATCGGGCCTTAATTTATTTTGAAATGCGCCAATTTGACATGGCCCTGGCAAACTTGAACACCGCCATTCTCCTTGACCCGAAATTTCAGTATGGCTACATTCACCGCGGCCGTTTGCTTAACGAACTCGGTCGTTATCAAGAGGCGCTGCGCGATTTTGATCAAGCTCTCAAAATCGCCCCCGGCGATGTCGAGGCGCTGGTCGGCCGCGCGGTCAATTATTTTTTCCTCGGTCAAACTGAAAAAGCGATTCAAGATTTTAACCTGGCCCAGCAATTCAAACCGCAAGAACCTTTGGTCTTTATCAACCGCGGTTTTTGTTATTTCAAGATCGGCCAGCCCGATAAGGCGATTGCCGATTTCAACGCTGCCATCCAAATTCAACCGGGCAATGGCGAAGCCTACAACAAACGAGGCATGGCCTATCACGCCAAAGGCGCCTTCGATAAAGCCTTTGCTGATTTCAACCAAGCGATCGCTCTCGACCCGCACAATGTCACAGCGCTAAATAACCGGGCATCGATTTATTTTCAGCGCGGCCAGACGGATGCGGCGCTCGCTGACTGCGACCAAGCGATTGCCCTGAACCCGCATATGGCCATGGTTTATAATAATCGGGGCATCATTTATCTGGGCAAAAAAATGGTAGAGCAAGCCAAAGCGGATTTTGATAAATCTTTGGAGTTAGACCCAAACTATATTGAATCTTATCTAAAACGCGGCTTTATCTACGCTTCGCAAAACAATTACACCCAGGCCTTAGCAGATTTCTCGTCGATCATTGCCCGCGAACCTACTCATTTTGCCGCGCTTTATAACCGCGGGGTGATCGAGGCCATAGCGGGCAATCAAACCGCGGCGATCGTTGATTTCACTCAGTCGTTAAAATCGAATCCCAACTATGCGATGGCCTTCTGGGGGCGAGCTAACTCTTACGCGGCGATTGGCAAATTCTCCGAGGCTTTAGCCGACGCGCAAGCCGCGCAATCGCTTGGCCAAGAAGTCCCCGCCGAATTTATCGCGAATATGAAAAGCAAGATCAAGTAATTCCGATTTCCCGGTTTTGAGAATAAACGCAGCCGCAATATTTTTGACGATAAAAATTTTCGCGTTTGGCAGTTTCCGCCATGCGCAGCGATCCGCTGCCTTTTCGCCAGTTCATATCCCAAAACGTTAATCCCGAATATAAAGCCGCAGACGCGCGTCCGGCCGCGTTGACTTGCTCAATATCTTTCCAACGGGAAATGCCTACGGTCGTGGCAAATAAGTAAAAACCATTCTTGACCGCAGCCGCGGCCGCGGCCGACAAACGCAGGGAAAAACAAACTGCGCAGCGTTGACCTCGCTCCGGTTCTTTCTCCAGCCCCTGAACCGCGCTGGACCATTGCTCATGATCATAATCGCCGTCGATCCAGGGAATACCGCGTGATTCCAAAAAACGCGCCACTTCGTTTTTGCGCCGCAGATATTCTTCCAAAGGAAAAATATTTGGATTATAAAAAAACACCCGGATTTCCCAAGCGTTTTCGATCAACCCCTCGATAATCCCTGCGGAACAAGGCGCGCAGCAAATATGCAAAAATAATTTTTTAGCCATACTCTTGTTCAACTATCCGCCTTCAACCTTCAGCCGCCTTAAACGCTTGCGGCAAATGATCAATGATATCCGAAGCGATCAGGCTGATCCTGCCCTTTTCCTCAGCCGCTAAATCACCCGCCAAACCATGAATATACGCTCCGGTCTTGGCGGCTAAAAAACCATCCAGACCTTGCGCTAAAAAAGCCGCGATAATTCCGGTTAAAACGTCTCCGCTTCCCGCAGTGGCCATTCCGGGGTTGCCAGTGTCATTGACATAAATTTTCCCCGCAGGATCGGCGACGACTGTGGCGGGTCCTTTGAGCAGGACAACACACTGAAAACCAGAAGCGAAATCCGCGGCAGTTCTTTCCCGGGAAGCTTCAATTTCGCTTTTCTTAAGACCGGTTAAACGCGCCATTTCCCCAAGGTGGGGCGTGAGCACTTTAATCCCGGAATTCGCGGTTAAGCAACGCGGATTAACCGCAACTGCGTTGAGACCGTCAGCGTCAATCACCATCGGGAGCGATATTTTGCCAACGCAGGTTAAGATGAAATTGCGGGTAGCCGCGTCTGCCGACATACCTGGCCCAATGGCCACAGATTGAAACCGACCGATACCAGGCAAAATTTGCTTAAAGGCCCGGAGGCTGAATGTCCGCTGAATGGTCTGGGTCAGCGGCCAGGTCATGGTCGCATTATTGATTTTTTTCTGAGCGGTTAAATTGAGACTGGCGGGAACGCCAAGAGTGACCATCCCCGCGCCGGCGCGCAAAGCGGATAAAGCGGTTAACGCGGCCGCGCCAAGCATGCGGCCGCTTCCGGCCAAAATCAGGGCATGACCAAAATCCTGCTTATGGACACGGGGATTCTTGCGTAATAATCGCGTTGGCAACCGCATAATTGCGCGTGTGGGATAATGAGACGTGAATTTGATATTTAAATTGATCTTTTAAAAACACGCAGCACGGACGTCCATGCGCGTCATTGACGATTTCAAGGTCTTTCCAACCGACCCGCGGATCGTCGCCAATGGCCTTATAAACCGCTTCTTTCGCGGCAAACCGCGCCGCGAAATGCTGGGCCGGAAATTTGTGCTGCCGGGCATAAGCGATTTCCTTGGCCGTAAAAACATGGGACAAAAAACCGTCCCCCCAGCGGTCAATGGCCTCTTTAACGCGTTGCACTTCAATGATGTCAACCCCGGTTCCGATGATCATAACGCAACCAGCTCTTTCATTTCCCGGACGGCCTGGCCTAACCCGACGAACAACGCTCGGGCCATGATGGCATGCCCGATGTTCAATTCCGCTATACCGGGAATTCGCGCGATCGGACGCGTGTTATCATATTTTAAGCCATGCCCCGCGTTAACGATCAGGCCTAATCGGCGACCATACGCGGTAGCCTCTTGAATCTTGCGCAATTGCCGCGCCCGAGATTGATCTGTCCGCGCCCGGTCATAAGCCCCGGTATGAATCTCAATCATGGCTGCGCCGGATTCCCGGGATTTTAATATCTGTTTTTTATCGGGAGGGATAAAAAGACTCACGGCGATTTTCTTTTTATTTAAAACTTCGACCGCGCGCCGCACTGCGTCGAATTGATGAATAACATCTAACCCGCCTTCGGTCGTAATCTCCTGCCGCCGCTCGGGAACCAGGGTCGCTTGGTCCGGCTTAAGCCGGCTGGCAATCCGCACAATTTCCGCGTCCAAAGACATCTCCAAATTGAACCGTCCGTGAACCGTGCGCCGCAAGGCCCAGACATCTTTATCCTGAATATGCCGTCGGTCCTCCCGCAAATGCGCCACAATGCTGTCCGCGCCCGCCTGCAAGCAAATCACCGCGGCTTTTACCGGATCGGGATCAAATTCACGGCGCGCCTGACGCAAAGTCGCCACATGATCAATATTTACTCCCAAAAGAGGCATAAGTATCCCCTCAAAATAACCGCGCTAAAACGCCCGCGTCAACGGACCAACTCGCCGCTGATATAAATCCAGGTTAAGACCGCTAAAATCAACGCGATCAATTTTAAAGAAAAATTTGTGGTCAGCCAATTCTTCATTGTTTCTCGACCGCGTTATGGTTGAAAAGGATGTCCTGCAATAAATTAATCAAACGTTCTTTATTAACCACGGGAATAAATCGCCCTTCCATCGCAATAGAAATTTCACCCGTTTCTTCCGAGACCATGAGAACGATGGCATCGGTGTGCTCCGTGATGCCCAGAGCCGCCCGATGGCGCGTGCCAATAATTTTGCTCAAATGCGGATTTTCGGTTAAAGGAAACAAACAGGCAATCGCGGCAATCCTATCCCGACGGATAATCGCGCCGCCGTCATGCGCCGGAGCAACCGGCAAAAAAACACTTTGGATCAATTCGGAAGAAATCCGCGCGTCTAAAGCGATGCCGCTGCTGATATACGTTTCTAATTTCACAGTGCGCTCAATAGCCAGCAAACAACCGACTTTTTGTTTTGCCAAACGAAACAAGGCGTCGGAAAGCTCGGCAATAATCAGGTTACGGTCTTTTTCTTCCAAGCCTAAAGAAAAAAAACTCCGTTCTCCCAGGCGGGCCAACCCCTGCCGCAGTTCCTGTTGAAACAAAACAATCATCCCAATGATCGACAAGGCAAAAAGTTTAGTCAACAACCAATTCAGCGTGTCTAAACCCAAAATCTGGCAAAATAAAAATAAAACCAGCAAATAGGCCATGCCTTTTAAAACCTGAAAGGCGCGGGTCCCGATAAAAAAGGCCAGCATCCGGTAATAAATGATCCAGAGGATCAATATCTCAATCGCCGGTTTAGTGAATTTCCAGTAAAAATATTCCATAGTAAAAAAATTAAATTAAACTGCCTTTTCCAATAAAACGCTGTCCATCACTCTTACCGCTTCCACTATGGGCCGGACATCGTGAACCCGGACTATATGCGCCCCGCGGCTCACCGCCGCGCAGACCGCGGCGATTGTGCCGGATAACCGGTTTTCTACCGCGGCGTTAAGAATTTCTCCGATAAAAAATTTCCGCGATGGTCCGATCAAGACCGGTTGACCGATTTGATGAAAAGAATCCAGACGGTTAATGATTTCCAAGTTATGCGCCGTGGTCTTGCCAAAACCGATCCCCGGATCAATTATGATTTTATCGCGGCGGATCCCGGCGTCCAAACAAATATTGACCGCGCGGCGCAGGGCGTCATAAATTTCCTGGACCGCGTTGCCATAGTGAATATTTTTTTGCATGGTCCGGGGTTTGCCGCGCATATGCATCAAAACAACGGCCGCGCAATAATTGCGTACCGCGCGCAATAATGACTGCTCCGGTTTTTCCCCCAAAGAACAACCCTGAATCGTATTAATGATTGTCGCGCCGGCATCCAAAGCCGCCCGAGCCACGGAAACCTTGTAAGTGTCGACGGAAATCGGCACCCGCAGTTTTCCGGCGATTGCTTTAACTACCGGGATCACCCGCCGGACTTCTTCGGCAGCGGAAACCGCGGCCGCTTGCGGCCGTGTTGACTCTCCGCCGATATCAATGATGTCCGCGCCTGCTTCCGCCATCCGGCAAGCCCGCTCGGCAGCGGCCCGCACATCTCCCGGCTTTTTTATCCGCAGCCCGTCGTTGCTAAACGAATCCGGCGTGACATTCAGGATCCCCATAACCGAGGTGCGCGCCCCCAAATGGTAGCGGCGGCCGCCAACCGTAATTTCGTAAACAGGACGCATAGGTTTTAATGACAAATATTACGCGGCACTCACCGTTTTCTCTGCGAATAAAGCCTTGGCTTCTTCGATATCCAATACTTCTTTCTCAATCAGCCGCTGCGCGATGATTTCCAATTTATCCTTATGGTCAAGCAACAATTTTTTCGCCCGATCATACGCTTCTTGGACTAAACGCCGCACTTCGAGATCAATCTGCCGCGCGGTTTCATCGCTGTAATCCTTACGCTGCATCAAATCGCGGCCGAGAAAACCCGGGCCTTCTTGTTCTTCATAAGCCAAAGGTCCCAAAGCATCGGTCATGCCATAGCGGCAAACCATTTGCCGAGCGATAGCCGTCACTTTTTGCAAATCATTAGAAACGCCTGTCGTCGTGTCTTTCGCAAAAATCTCTTCCGCCACCATGCCGCCTAAAGATACCACCATCCGGCCTTTCAATTCTTTTCGGTTCATATAGTGCTTATCCTCAGTCGGCGGAGTTAAGGTATAGCCGCCGGCCATCCCGCGGGGGATAATCGAAACTTTCGTGAAGGTATTGACTTCTTCGATTAGGTACGACAAAAGCGCGTGTCCCGCTTCATGATAAGCGGTTTCTTCTTTTTCCTTTTTCGAAATGGCCCGGCTCTTTTTTTCCGGCCCCATGGTAACGCGCTCTACGGCCGCGTAAAATTCCGCCATCGTAACCGTGTCTTTATTCCGACGCGCGGCCAACAAAGCCGCTTCATTACACACGTTTGCCAGATCCGCTCCGGAAAAATAAACGGTTTGCTGGGCAATTTTTCGCAAATCCACGTCCGGGGATAATTTGATGCCCAAAGAATGCACTTTTAAAATTCCTTCCCGGCCATTGATATCCGGCAAAGCGACTACGATCTGCCGGTCGAACCGCCCGGGCCTTAATAACGCCGGGTCTAACGTGTCCGGCCGGTTGGTCGCCGCGATACAAATCACCCCGCCTTGCGTGTTGAACCCGTCCATTTCCACCAAAAGAGCATTGAGCGTCTGTTCGCGTTCATCATTGCCGCCGCCGATCCCGGCAAAACGCTGCCGGCCGACTGCGTCGATTTCATCAATAAAAATGATCGCCCCTTTCCCCGAAGTCAAAGATGCTTTGCGGCCCTGTTCGAACAGATCCCGCACTCGGGAAGCTCCAACCCCGACAAACATCTCGACAAAATCCGAACCGCTCAGCGAAAAAAACGGCACTCCCGCTTCCCCGGCAACGGCGCGGGCTAAAAGGGTTTTGCCTGTGCCCGGAGGTCCGATCAACAAAACGCCTTTCGGAATTTTCCCGCCCAATCGTTGAAATTTTTTCGGCTCTTTTAAAAACTCAATGACTTCCTGCAATTCTTCCTTAGCCTCATCAACCCCGGCCACATTGGCAAAGGTCACTTCGCTTTTTTCATTGTTCGACATCCGAGCCCGCGATTTTCCGAAAGACCAAATCCGGTTGCCCACTTGATTGCCGCGGAAAGACAAATACCAAAATAAAAAAAACAACAAGACGATCGGACCGAAATTCATAAAAATCTGGCCCCAAAAAACCTGCGGCGGCACAACGGAAAAATTCGGAACATTTTCCCGGATCGCGTTTAAGAGCCCGTCGTCCTTCTGGGGAATATTCAACCGAAACGCTGTCCCGTCTTTCATCGTCCCTTTCAAGACATTCTCGGCGCTTTCGATCAATTGCAAATCTTTGATCTTGCCGGTTCGCGGGTTATCCTTAACTAAGGAATAAAATTCGCTGTAAGAAATTTTTTTGACTGATTCTTTCACCATATTGTCCGAATGGCTCAAAAGCATCAAAAAAATAAACCCCAAGACTACCCATACCACCCAATTATTATCCGGGGGCACCGGCCCTCTACGCTGTTGCCGCGGCGCTGCGGGCCGCTTGGGAATATTGGTGGGCGGAAAAGACTGATTCATATTGCCAGATCCATTTTTAAAAGATTTAAAAAAACCGCTTTCACGATGCCTTAACGATTATAAACGAAACCGTCTTTTATTCAATCGAAATATCCAATTGACCTCGTCGCTTAATCAAGCCCGGTTCTTAGGCTGATGCTAATAACTTGAAAATTACCTGCGTATCGTTCATCTTAACCCGCAAACCCTGGGGCAAATCAATTTCCTCAACGCAGCGGCGCTGCGTCAGCATGGCCGCAATATTTTGTATATGCGCAAAAGTGATTTGGCGCGTATCCCCCTTGAGCTTTTTGATCAATTGCCTAAGAACCGTCCGCTGGATGGCGGGATGCTGCCGGCTTAAAACCCCGCGGTCAACCGCGATCGTCGCGCGCCGGGGATTCAAAGTCGCCAACCGCGCGATCAATCGCCGCGCCGTCTGTTCGATAAAATCATAATCTGTGGCCGCGGCAGCTGCGTGATTCGCTAATATTTCGACGATCCGGGGATTATACTGCTTTCGCAGTAACGGCATCAGTTCGTGGCGGATTTGATTGCGGGTAAAATCCAGTTGCTTGTTCGTCGGATCAAGCCGAAAAGTCAATGATCCCGCAGCCAAAAAATCGAGAATTTGCGCGCGGCTGACTGGCAGCAGCGGACGGATAAATGCCACTTCTTCAATGATCCGACGCGGCCAGATCGCGCCCATTCCTTCTAACCCCGAACCGCGCAACAATCGCATTAAAACCGTCTCCGCCAGGTCGTCTTGATGCTGTCCCAAAGCCACCGCATCCGCTTTTATTTTTTTTGCCAGAGCGGTTAAAAAAGCTATCCGTTCGATCCGGGAGTTTTGCTCCAGCGACCCTTTGGCAATTCGAGGCTTTTCCCAAAAGCCAACCTGCAACGGAACCCCCCATTGCTGTGCCAGCTTTTTGACAAACGCGGCGTCCGCAGCCTCGCCGCGGCGCAGCTGATGATTGAAATGCGCGAAATGCAGCCGGATTCCCAGTTCCTGGCGCAAGGCGCGCAAAACCGCGCCTAACGCGACCGAATCCGGCCCGCCGGAAATGCCGACGATGATCAAATCCCCTTTTCGGACCAATCGTTCTTGACGAATAAATTGAAGAATCTGATTCGGGAAGTTCATCCTGTTATGCCCGGGAAAAAATCAACTTGATAAATTTTATATTGCCAGGCTCCGTTAATCAGCCATGTAACCGCGCTGTTCCCGACGAGCTTCCTGATAGGCTTGACGCAACTGATCCGCGTAACGCATATGGGCGGGTTCAATATGCAGCTGGGCATAGCCCTGACGCAAAATTTCCGCGTTGATAAATAAATTATCTTCCTCCCGGAACACATACGCCACCGTATGCTGACGTTCATTGGTCTTTTCGCTGTCAAACTCCAGTTTGACTTTTTTCCCGACGACCAAACGGCGGATAAAATCCCGGGCTTGATCTTCCCAACTGATTTCGAAACTGGCCGGTTCCGCGGGCACCAGGAAACCATTTTCATCGCGCTTGACGCTATTACGCGAACGTGAAGTTTCTCCCACCGTCAAACCGATCAAGTCGACAACTTGGTCATCCTCCAAAAGGATCGTGTTCGGCCCCAAGACGTCTTTAACCACCTGATAAACGGATACGGTGTTGCCATTGAGAAAAGCGTCTAACCGGGATTGACCGAAAGCCGCGGCAGAGCTAAAAAAAACGAGACAAAAGAAAAATATTTTTTTCATGTTAAGACCGTGATTTTATTCCGAACGCAGTTTATTTTTCGATCCTATCCGGAACGGGCAACCGTTTTTATAAAATTAACAATTGAGCGATCATAACCCTTCTCTATCCCAGGGGGGAAATAACAGGCCGGCAGGGCGGCTTTCTTGCGGTGATAAGCCACGCATTGACAGCAGACGCCTTTTTTGGCGCAGGACGCGAAGGTGCAATTGCAATTTTTCAGATTTTCTTCTTTAAGACACTCCACTGGGAACAGCTCCTTCCTCGCGCTTCATTAATTGACGATACACGTGCGCCGAAGCGATGCCCACAGTGGGAATGGCGATCAATAAACCTACAAACAGGCACAATATACCCAACATCAGAATTCCGCAATACACGGCCCCAAATAGCAACAAGTTGAATGTCGAACCGCGAGTAATCGCAAAACTTTTATTCAAAGCCGCAATAATTCCTAAATCTTTATCCACGATCAAATAACCAAAAAATTGCAGACGGATAGCGAAAATAATTCCCGGGACAATCAGTAAAAGCAGGCCAAAGACCACCACCAAGCCGCATAAAAGTCCCGCCACAAATAATTTCCAAGCTAAACGCCAATGTTGAAATAATGTCGCATACTTTAATTTTATAAAATCACAAAATCCCAGGTAGATCTTCGTTAAACCGGCAGCGATAAGCGAACTTAAAACCACGGCCAAGAGATAAAAAAATAGAAAGGCGAACAATTGTTTTTTATCAAAATAACTCGACAATAACTGCGGAACAAGCGGAACCAGCCACGCCAGCAGGATCATCCAAATAAAATATGCCTTATTGGCTTTTACCGAATCCCAACCGAACCGGATCGCTTCCTCCATCGAAAACCGTGGCTCGCGCATATCCCGCTCCTCCTGTTATTTACTCGTCGCTTTATAAATCGCGTAACCGGCGGCCGCGCTTAAAGCCGTCCCGATAACGGCGCATCCGGAAAATGAAACCAAGGTCAAGGCGAGTGCCGCAAGATAAATGAATTTTTTCAACCTGACGTCCTTTGTGTGGGGCGGAGCTTAAGACTTGCCTTGCATCACATCCATGACCCGCTGGCTAACGCCTTGTTTTTTAAGATAGTCCAAATCCTCCGCGGTGAGGGCGAATTGGGATTTGGTGGTTTTGAGCTTAGCGATAATATCGTCGCTCGATAAGCCTTGTTTGGCGAGATCAACGACATTCTGGATCGAAAGCGCTGCCGCAGTCGTAGTGGCCGGCGCGGCGGTTGCGGCTTGCGGCTTATCGATCTGCGAACCCACAATCGCGCCTCCGGCTGCGCCTACAGCGCCGCCGATCAAAGCCCCAGCCACGTCGTTGCCGCCCTGATGCCCGATGACCCCGCCGGCAACCGCGCCCAACAGACCGCCAATTCCGGCGCCTTCCCCGATCCGCGTTTTATTTTCAGCGCAACCCGTGAGCCATGCCAGTGTCACTACGGCTAAACCCAGACAAATAATTTTTTTCATGCCGCGACTCCTGTTTGAGTAATTCCGGTTTATCTCTTTACTAAAATTTTATTAGGAATATCTGTCCCGGCAATAGAAATTTTAATTACTTTTCCCGGCAGGATTTTGGCTCGCCGCGTTTACGGCCAAAAATTTTACGGGCTGCCTGATACTCCGCCGCGAAACCCCATTTTTTAACCAACGCGTTCGCTTCCCGTTCAGCGTCACAAGAGACATTTCCCTTTAAAATATGTTCCAACACCCGATGGGCCAATTCATGCGCTATAACCCCTTCAATCGGCGCCGTCGACTTCGCCAGGTCATCTAAGGCCGTGCTCAATTTGATCAGAGTGAATCCGTTTTCAAAAGCCGGCGCGTATTCCGGGGAGGCGATAATTTCAGAAGAATTCCCGAACCGGGCAGTGCCGCCGGCGTAATATTCGGTGAAAACAACCGGACGGCGGCGGTCCGTGACGGTCACAAAATCGGCAAACGGGATCCGTTCCAAGACATTTTGAATCGCCATATAGACCTTCCCGGACGGGCCGCAAAATTCGTCTAAATATTCCCGCACTGCTTCTTTGCGGCTATTGGTCAGCCACTCTTGGACTTTTCCGTTTTGGATGTGAAAACTCAATAGACCGGCAAAATCTTCTTTTAAAGGATCATTGAAGGTCAACCATTCATCCTCGCCGCGCTTTAAAAAAGTCCGCGCCTTATTGTGAGGATAAAGTTTAAAAAAATCATCCCGCGGCATACCAACGTAAACACCGTGAATTTGAACCGGGTATCGCCCAGACGGTTCGGCAGACAGAACCAGAGGATTCAAGATTAAAAAAAATAGAATAATTATTGCTGGGATTTGGAGTTGACGCATATGACTCCTTATGAAAGCTGAAAGGAGAGAGGTGAGCGGTGAACGTTATTGCCGATTTGCGGCAATAACTTTATTTTTTTTCGCCTTTTGGCGAAAAAAATAGCGGGGGGCGGAATTGAACCGCCGACACTGCGGGTATGAGCCGCATGCTCTAACCATCTGAGCTACCCCGCCATCAAGGCTGATTCGCGAAAAACGAAGCCAGATTGTACCGGATTATCGCAAAAAAATCAAATATAAAAGCCAAACCGCGATCCCCGCGGCGATAAGATAAAAATCATTGAAATAAAAAAAATCGCGCATCCGTTCCGCGGAGGTATACACATACTCCACCGTTTCTTTCGCGATCACGCCGGCATTGCGCAGGGATAACACATCCGCCCGCTTCAATCGCAAAAATTTATTGGCAATGCGATACGCCTGCAAGTGACGCTGTTCGATCAGGTCCATCACTTTTTTTTCCGAGATTTCCAGCAGTTGTGCCGTTTCCCGAACCGATATATATTGCGAGTTTGTCATTCGTCAGTCTTCCCGCTGGTTTAATTGCCCGGCGTTACTGTCTTATCTCACCTGCCCGGTCGAAGCCCAAGAATCAATTTGGTCACGGTCAAATTTCCATTCTTCCCCTTTGCGCACCGCGGGAATTTTTCCGGCTTTCGCCAATTCATCAATCTCCCGCGGATCAATTTCCAAATAACGCGCCACATCGCTCAATGTTAACAGATTATCCTCTCCCGGGCCATTGCTTTCGGCGCGCATCTGCATCATCCGGCAGTTGCCGTCAAAAACCGCCCCTTCGACGATATTCAACTTCGGCGTTTCCACGTCGCCCTTGAGAATCGCGGTCGGCATAAGAACCAACATCCGTTTTGCCGCAATATTGCCATTTACCCGGCCGGCAATGATTATATTCTCGCCTTTAATATGCGCTTCCACCTTCGCCATACCCCCGATAGTCAAAGTCCCGCAGACTTCCAAACTCCCTTGAAACGTCCCGTTGATTTTTAAATTCACGGGATCCTTAAAAACCAAAGACCCTTGCATTTCCGCGTTGATCTGGATGCTCTTATCTTCTTCGGGTTTAGGTAATTGTTTTTTCATTCCCAGCGCCATAGATTTTTCTCCTTTAATTGTTTGCCGAATATAACCGATGCGCTAATCCCGCGATCATAGCAGCATTATCCATGCAAAACGGCAAAGCGGGAAAATAAATTTTGATACCTCGCTGCTGCGCTTCGCGGGTGAGCGCCGCGCGCAACGCGCTGTTCGCCGCGACCCCGCCCCCCACGATAATGGTTTGAAATCCTGTCTGGCCGCAAGCCAAGATCGTTTTTTCAACTAAGGACCGCACAACGCAATCCTGAAACGCCGCGGCCACCGATCCGACTGAAAAACCGGCGTCGCGCTCTTTTTGACGTTTATAATAAAGCACCGCGGTTTTCACGCCGCTGAAACTAAAATCTAAAGAACCCGGTAGTTTCGCCGCGGTAAAGGTTATTCCCGGCTGGGGAAATTCCCGGGCTAAACGATCAATCACGGGACCGCCCGGATATCCCAAATTCAATAAACGCGCGACTTTATCAAAAGCCTCTCCTGCCGCATCGTCACGCGTCTGACCAATAATTCGGAATTTTTTAAAACGCTCCACCGCGAATAAGCTGGAATGACCTCCGGAAACAACCAGCCCCACCGCCGGCAAGCGCGGCATATCTTCCTTGCGGCCTTGCTCTTTAGCGATTAAAAAAGCGGCGTATAAATGCGCCTCAATATGATTCACCCTAATCAAGGGTTTGCCAAGAGCGAAACTGAGCGCGTTCGCAAAGGAAATTCCCACTAAAAGCGAACCGATTAAACCCGGCTCCCGCGTCACGGCGATCGCGTCGATTTGGGACAAATTTAACCCCGCCGCGTCCAACGCCAGGGCAACAACCGCCTGGATCGATTCCAATTGCCGCCGGGAAGCGATTTCCGGGATAATCCCGCCGTATTTTTCATGTTCCGCCAAACTGGACGCGACAGTATGGGATAAAACTTCCACCCCATTCTCGACAACCGCGGCCGCGGTCTCATCACACGACGTCTCAATCCCCAATATCCGCATAACCGTCTGAGCCTTTTTGGTTCTTTTACTTCCCCATCTTCTCGTAAACCCGTACCCCTTTGAGAACGTTCATTCCGGCGATCACTTGATTGTCGGAAAGCAGGGCCTCGCGCGCTTCTTTATCTTGTTTCGCTTTATCGGTTTTTTGAGTTGCCTGAGGATTTTTTTCCGCTTCTAATTTTTTGACATCGTCGAAAACCTTCTCGATCTTTTTCTTTTTATCGACCCGCTCTTTGCCTTTGAGGTCAGCGTCATCCTCATCCTCTTTCGCCGCGTATTTCACTTCCACGTCCGGTTTGATCCCGATTTCATGAATCGAAATCCCCGAAGGCGTGTAATATTTGCTCGTAGTCAAACGCAGTCCCGAACCATCCGGCATTGGAATCACCGATTGCACGGATCCCTTACCGAAAGATTTTTCACCTACGAGAATCGCCCTTTTGTTGTCTTTTACCGCCCCGGCGAAAATCTCGCTGCCCGACGCGCTGCCCTCATTGATCAACACCACCATCGGCCAGGCGATCAGGTGATCGTCATTGTTGGAATAGGTGATCGAATTCTGCGAAGTCCGGCGTCCTTTAGTCGAGACAATGATCTGGCCTTTCGGCAAAAAATCCTCCGTGATCTCAATAGCGATATTCAATAAACCGCCGGGATTATTGCGCAAATCCACGATCAAACTGTCCGCGCCCAAGGCTTTGAGCTGCTCCAAGCCTTCGCGGAAGGCTTTCGCGGAACCTTCGCGGAATTCGGTCAGCCGGATATAACCAATTTTATCTTCGAGAATTTGGACGTTTTTCACATCCTGGTATTCAATGATCCCGCGGGTGATCTTCAATTCGAAAATACGGTATTCACTTTCGCGCAATATCGTCAAATGAACATCCGTGCCGGGAGTGCCGCGCAACTTTTTCACTGCGTCGCTCAAAGAGAGATCGCGGGTGAGTTCTTTTTCAATTTTAACGATACGATCCCCGGCTTTAACCCCCGCTTTCCAGGCCGGCGAATCTTCAATCGGAGATACCACTGTCAATAACCCATCCCGCACGGAAATTTCAATTCCCAAGCCGCCGAATTTCCCTTCGGTTTCGGTCTTCAATTCCGTGTATTCTTCGGGCGGCAAAAATTGGCTGTGCGGATCCAAACCCGCCAGCATCCCTTTCAGCGCGTTGTAGATCAGATCTTTAGCCGGAATTTTATCAACATATTCCGTCTGCACCGTAGTCAACGCGTAACTGAACAATTCAATCTTGGAATAGAGATCGTCCTTAGTCTGCTTGTCCATTTGCGAGACCGCCAACCGAGTGACGGAAAGCAAAATTGCGGCCCCAACCAGAATCTTTAACCATGGTTTCTTCATTGTTTTCTCCTTGAGTTAAAACGGTTTCCCGTCTGCGCCCGCTTGCAAATTTTTCTCAATCAACTCCTTGATCTTCTTCGGATTTGCTTTCCCGCCGCTTTTTTGCATGGCTTGACCGACGAGAAAACCTATCGCTGACAATTTACCTTCGCGGATTTGCGCCACCGTGGCCGGGTTATCCGCGAGCGCCTGCTGCGCGATTTTTAAAAGTTCCTCGTCATTTGAGACCTGCCCCCAACCCTGCTCGGCGATAATCGCGGAGCAATTTTTCCCCGAATCCAGCATAATTTTTAAAACGTCTTTCGCTTTCAATTGACTGACCGCGCCTTCCTCGATTTTGCGGATCAGGTCGACTAAATCTTCCGGTTGCAGAGTGCTCGCGGCCACCGTTATTTTTCGCTCATTCATTTCCTTCAACACGTCCCCGTTCAGCCAATTGCAAATTTTTTTCGCCTCGGGATAAAGCGCGGCGCATTGTTCAAAAAATCCCGCCGTCAATCGATCTTGCGCTAAGACGCCCGCGTCATAAACCGAGATGCCATAAGTTTGCGTGAATCGTTCCATTTTCGCTTGCGGCAATTCGGGAAGGGTTTGCCGCATCTCTTCCACTACTTCTTCCGGGACCGTCACGAGAGGCAAATCCGGTTCGGGAAAATAACGATAATCATGCGCCTCTTCTTTACTGCGCATCGAAAAAGTCATCGCTTTATTTTCATCCCACAACCGGGTCTCCTGTACCACCCTCTGCCCGCCGAGAATGACGGCGCGCTGTCGATTGACTTCATAATCGATGGCCGCTTTCACCGCCTTAAACGAATTCATATTCTTTAGCTCGGTTTTTGTCCCGAGTTTTGCGTCGCCTGGAGCGCGAATCGAAACATTCGCGTCGCAGCGCAAACTCCCTTTTTCCATATCGCAGTCGGAAACATCCAGATACGATAAAGTTAATTTCAAAATCCGCAAATATTCATAAGCCTCTTGCGAAGAACGCAAATCCGGTTCGGTGACAATTTCCAATAAAGGCGTGCCGGCGCGGTTATAATCCGCCAAGGAACAATTCCGGGCATCGTCGTGGATCAATTTGCCCGCGTCCTCTTCCAAATGCGCCCGGTTGATCCGGATCTTTTTCGCCGCGCCGCCATCCCCGGGAATGATCAACTCGCCTTGCCGGCAA
Source organism: Candidatus Omnitrophota bacterium (assembly GCA_015233495.1). GTDB lineage: Bacteria > Omnitrophota > Gorgyraeia > Zapsychrales > Zapsychraceae > JADFXQ01. The sequence continues at coordinate 56,590 of JADFXQ010000003.1, forward strand.
ACCGGTTGATCGAATTGCGAAATTTGATACGCCTTGGTCAAATCCGGATAAAAATAATTTTTCCGGTCAAATTTAAACTGCGGATTGATTTCGCAGTTCAACGCCAGACCAGTTTTCAGCGCATATTCCAACGCTTTTGCATTGAACACCGGCAAGGAACCAGGAAGCCCCAGACAGACGGGACAGGTCCGGGTGTTCGGGCTTTCGCCAAATTGATTCGCGCAGCCGCAAAAAATTTTGGTGTTGGTCCGCAACTGCAAATGGACTTCTAAACCGATAACCGTTTCAAATATCATCTGGTATTCCTTTAAACCAAAACCCTGCGCCGCCGACAGCCTCTTCGGGCTGCCTCCCTAAATTTGGCAAACCCTTTTATGCCATCCGGTGGCTTGCTCATACGCAAATGCCACGCGAAAAAGCGTCTCTTCCGCGAACGGCTTGGCCATAATTTGTAAACCAATCGGCAGGCCCGCCTGAGAAAAACCGCAAGGCAGCGATATGGCGGGTATGCCGCTTAAATTGGCCGAGATGGTATAAATATCCGAAAGATACATACTCAACGGGTCCGCGGTCTTCTCACCGATCTTAAAAGCGGTTGTCGGCGCCGTTGGGGTTACAATCGCGTCCACCGTTTGAAAGGCCTGATCAAAATCGCGTTTGATCAGGGTACGGACTTTCAAACCTTTCAAATAATAAGCGTCATAATACCCCGCGGACAAAGCGTATGTCCCCAGCATGATCCGACGTTTTGCCTCTTCACCAAATCCTTGATCGCGGGTTTCCTCAAACATATCAATAATCGGAGTCTGGCGGATCTCGGGCGGACGGACGCGGCGACCGTAACGCACTCCGTCATATCTTCCCAAATTAGAACTAGCCTCCGCGGTGGCGACAATATAATAAGTCGCGACCGCGTAAGGGGTATGCGGCAAAGAAATATCCACGATTTGGGCGCCCTGTTTTTTCAGCACCGCGATGGCCGCAGTCACCGCCTCGGCAACTTCGGGATCCAAGCCGGCAATAAAATATTCTCGGGGAATCCCGACCCGCATTCCTTTTACCTCACAGCGTAAGGATTGGGTGTAGTCCGGAACCGGCAGATCAACCGAGGTGGCATCCAACGGATCATGGCCGGCAATAATTTTTAATAACCGCGCGGCGTCTGTCACATCTTTAGTCATCGGGCCGATTTGGTCCAGACTGGACGCGAAAGCGATTAAACCGTAACGAGATACCCGGCCATAGGTAGGTTTTAACCCGACAATGCCGCAAAACGCGGCCGGCTGGCGGATCGATCCGCCCGTATCCGAACCCAAAGCCCAAATCGTTTCGTGCGCCGCTACCGCGGCTGCCGCCCCGCCGCTCGACCCGCCGGGCACGCGGGTCAAATCCCAGGGGTTTTTTGTCGGACCATAACAAGATGATTCCGTGGATGACCCAAACGCGAATTCGTCCATATTCGCCTGACCGATAATCAATGCGCCGGCTTCTTTTAAACGGCGCACCACGGTCGCGTCGTAGGGCGGACGAAACCCGGTTAAAATTTTCGAAGCGCAGGTCGTTTCTTGGCCGGAAATACACAAATTATCTTTTAGCGCGACTGGGATCGGAAAAGGTTTATCCGCCAACCCGTTAAAATCCGGAGCGGGCGCCAGCCGGGCGAACGCGCCGACTTTCTTCTCCACCAGGTCGATCTGGCCGCGAACCGCGCGATAAATATCTGCCGGGGAAACCTGGCGGTTCAACAAAAGCTCTTGCAGCGCATGGGCGGTTAACGTGTGCAAATTCATTCGATCACCTTCGGCACTTTAAAAGCTCCTTGGGATTTTTCCACCGCGATACTCAAGGCTTCTTCTTGCGTTAAGGAAGGCCGCGCATCGTCTGGCCTCAGGACATTCTTAAGCGGTAAAACATGATTAGTCGGTTCCACCGCGCTAACGTCTAATTGATTGAGCTTTTCAATATAACGCAGAATATCTTCCAAATTTTTCCGCAGCCGGTCGACTTCTTCCTCGCGCAAATGAATCCGCGATAAGGCTGCCACATAACGCACATCTTGGTCAGTAATCATAAGACGCAATTCTGTATAAATAAACGATTAAGAATTTTATGCGAAATAATGAGGATAATCCTAACATTATTACGGAGGATTGACAAGGGCTTGTGTATTTTGTTCCCCCAAACCTTTGCGAAAATAATCCGGCAGCTGGGTAGGTTTAAATTCCGGGGTGAGACAAACTAAAGCGATTTGCGCTTCCACCAAAATCTGGCCGGTTTCTTTATTGCGGACGGTCTGATCAAAGATCAATTGCGCGGCGGTCATTTTGGTTAAAACCGCGTCGCAGGTTATGCTGTCCCCATAGCGGGCCGGAGCTTTATACTTGACCAAACATTGCCGCACCGCGTATAAAAAATTGCGTTCTTTCAATTGCCGGTCGAGCAATCCGTGTTGCTGCAAATATTCGGTGCGCGCCTCTTCCATGTATTTCAAATAATTGGCGTAATATACAACCCCGCCCGAATCCGTATCATGATAATAAATGCGGCGTTCCATTATTTAAATACCGCGTCCGGTGTCGGGGTTGGTTCGGCGGCGGGTTTGGCAGCGCTGTCCGTTGCCGGCGGCGCCGGGGATTTTTCCGCTTTTTTATCCGCGGGTTTAGCCGTTTCTTTGACCGGTTTAGACTGTAAACTGGTATCCGCGGTTACTGAATCGCTGTCCAGAAGCTTATCCAATTTATCCGCTTTCCAAGCCGAAACCACAAAATAATTTTCAAACGTCAAACGCAATTCTCCCCAATAATACACGGAAATTTCCCCATCATCACTCGCGGGGAAAGCCTCCGTGGGGTTCTTGTAATCTTTAATGATATCGTCAATCAGGCTCAGCCATTCTCCCGTGACTTGCTGGCTTTCCAAATCTTTGCGCAGTTTATTGATATCTTTGCTGTATCCCGGCTGATGGGAAAAGTCATACTGCCAGGAACGAAAATACCGCTGTTTCGAAAATTCAATCCGAAAATCGCCGTAATTATAGGTAATTTTCTTTTCCTGTTCCAAAACATCCGCCGCATCGCCATAGTACGAACTGATTTGTTTCAAACGGGTTTCCCCGACTTTAATTTTACCGTCTAATAAATCCTTTTTCAGAAAATTAATCTCTTCTTTTGACGCTAACCGCCCTTTCGCGGCCCACCCCGAAACCGCGCCCGTCAACGTTAAAAGCAGAACCAAACATAATGTTCGTCTCATGGGTCACCTTCTCCGTTTGAATTTTATAAATTTAATAACTTGATTATAACACAGAGTCGTAAAACAAAAATTTGAAAAACATATTTTTATAGTTCCAACGCGGCGCGCGCCGGACCTATCCATTCTTCCATCCGCTTTTGCGAAAAATCAAATTCCAAGCCGGCGGTCTTAAACAATTCCGGCAAAGGCTTTGCTCCGCCTAGACGCAAGGCCCTCTGATAATCTGCTACTGCCCGCCGGTGATCTTTTTGGTAATTCTCCCACACTTGCAGAGCGCCCAATTGGGCAATGCCGTATTCGATATAATAAAACGGCACTTCAAAAATATGCAATTGTTTGTGCCATAAAGCGGATTTTGCCGGCTTAAGACCCGTCCAATCAACCAGCTCCCCGCCGAACCGGTCATAAATCTCCACCCAAATTTGATCCCGCTCTGCGTGAGAATGTCCGGGATGACTATAAATCCAATGCTGGAAAGCGTCAATAACCGCCACCCAGACTAAGGTGTAGACTACATCCTCCAGATGATCCGTCACCGAACGCCGCTTCTCGTCTGACGAATAAAATACCCCCAGAAATTCTCCGCCTAAAAGCTCCATCGCCATTGAAGCCACCTCAGAGAATTCCATCGGCGCCCGCCGATAAGACACCAACGGTTCTGCGACGCATGCCAAAGCGTGAAACGCGTGTCCGCCTTCATGCAAAAGCGTGCGCACATCGGTGTCCACGCCGACCGAGTTCATAAAAATAAACGGCTGGCGCGCTTCTTGCAGCGTGCTTTGATATCCTCCGGGAGCTTTGCCTTTGCGGCTGAGCAAGTCTAACAATCCTTTTTCTGCCATCGCCGAAAACTGGCGGCCGAACAAAGGATCGATTTTCTGAAATATTTTTTCGCACCCCAAAATTAATTCTTCCGAACTAGTAAAAGGTTTTAAAGCCGGCCGGCCGAGCGGATCCGCGCTCAAATCCCAGGGCCGCAATTGCGCGAGACCCATCTGTAGTTTCCGCCGCTGGAGAATTTCTTTCCATAAGGGCAAAATGACGTTTGCCACCGCCGCGTGAAACTGCGCGCAATCCGCGGGCGAATAATCAAAACGGTGATAATGCCGAAATTGATATTCAATAAAATCCCGGCAACCGGCGTTAGCCGCTGCTGTCTGTCGTAAAGCCAGCATCCGGTCGAATAAATCATCCAATCTCCGACGCTCGGCTAAACGGCGCTCGGTTAGCGCCCGCCAGGCTTTTTCCCGCAATAAACGGTCGGGTTCTAATAAATATTTGGAAACTTCTGGCAAGGTCTGTTCTCGGCCTTCGAACGGGACGGTCATGGCCGCGCTGATCGTCTGATATTCCTGGGTCAGCAAATCAATTTTAGTAAATAACGGAATATTTTTATCCCGGAACAAGGCCCGGTCTTCCCGGGTTCCCCTTAAATACACCGCATAGCGTTGTTCCTCCAAAGGAAATTTTTGCCACAATTCCAAAAAGCGCTGATCCAACTGGTCATTGATTTTATCGTGAACCGGCGCGACAGTTTCGATGAACTTTGTGTACGCCGCGGCTTTGGCCGGATCATCCGTCTGGCAGGTCATGGCAATATTCAAAAGGGATTCGGTCTGGTCTAAACCAGCCGCGTATTCCGAGCAATCCAAAATCCACTGTTCGAATTCGGAAGAGGAATCAACCCGACGATAAATCAGCAAGCGGCCATATTGTTCCACCACGATAGAACAACTTAAGTCTGCGTCCGGCGATAAAAATTGACGGGGCTGAAAAGCCGAAATATGGTTAAAAATTTTTGTCGTCATCTTTACTTGACAAAACTACAGAATACGAGTATATTTTTGAATCAAATTTGAATTCCTTTTGAACTGGAGAAAATCATGGCACAAATCTGCGAAATCTGCGGGAAGGGCGCGCTTCCCGGCAATAAATATAAAAGACGCGGTATGGTGAAAAGCAAAGGCGGCGCCGGTTCCAAGGTCGTCGGTAAAACTCTGCGCCGGTTCCTGCCTAATTTGCAATCAGTGAAGATCACCCAAAAAGGCACTGTGCGCCGGACCAAAGTCTGCGCCAGCTGCATTCAGGCCGGCAAAATCACCAAAGCCTAAAAAGCTTCCGGATCATTTTTTAAAATAGCCAAGCTTAATAAACTTGGCTATTTTATTTTAGGCAAAACGTATGTCTTTAATTACCAATTGCACCGACGGCGGCTTGTTCCAGTCGTCAATCGCCGCTTCGTAAGCCAAATCAAACTGCGGCTGCGCGGCCAACAATGACGCGTATTTTCCCATCCCGAAACCAACCGCGGACAACGATACCTGTCCATCGGTAACCCAAAATTTTAAAGTGTCCTTCGCTAACACCCGCGGCGCGCCTTTTAAACGCAATTGCGTTGAACAAAATACCGGCGAAGGATTTCCTTCGCCAAATGGTTCCATGGTCTCAACCATCTTGACTAAATCCATATTGATCCGCGATAATTCAACTTGGCCGTCAATGTCTAAGGTGGGCGTCATTTTATTCCGGATTAATACATCCGCAGCCACCTGGTTGATCAGGTCCCGAAACGGGTCAATATTTTCGGCGCGTATGGTTAACCCGGCCGCGCCTTCATGCCCGCCAAACGCGTCTAAACACGCCGCGCAGGATTGTAACGCCTTCTGCAGATGAAATCCGTCAACTGACCGCCCGGAAGCTGTGCCTATGCCGTCTTTAAGCGAGATGACAATCGCCGGGCGATAATACTTTTCCGAAATTTTTGACGCGACAATGCCTAAAATTCCTTTATGCCATCCCTCTTTGCTTAAAACAATCACTTTATCTTCTTGAAAACGACCGCTCTCTTCCACAATGGCAATCGCCTCCTGCACAATGGCGCGTTGCGTTTTTTGCCGTTCCTGATTATGCGCTTCCAATTCTCGCGCCAAGGCGAATGCCGTGTCCGGTGTTTCGCTTAAAAACAAATCCAAAGAGGAATGGGCGGAATCCATGCGTCCGGCGGCGTTGATCCGCGGGCCTAACACAAAACCAATATGATACGGCGTTAGTTTTTTTGTGTTGAGCTTAGCCAGTTCCATCAGAGCGGCTAAGCCATAATTAGCAGTGCGCGCCATACGGCCCAACCCGTGTTTAACAATGATCCGATTCTCGCCTTTTAAAGGGACCACATCCGCGACTGTGCCTAGCGTGGTCAAATCCATGATTTCCGCGTCGCGCTTCCCAGTTAATGCTTCCGCGACTTTCGCGGCTAAACCTACCGCGGCTAAATCGCGAAACGGATATCCGCTGTTAGAAATTTTAGGATCAATAATTGCGAAGGCATTGGGAAGCTGGCGGCTGTCCGGTTCATGGTGATCAATAATGATTACCTCCATTCCCAAACTGTTAAAATACTCCACTGCGGCAAAAGCCGTAACCCCGCAATCCACCGCAATCATTAAAGTTATTTTATTTTCTCGGGCAAATTCACCGATCCCGCAGCTCAACCCATAGCCGTCGTCAACCCGATGCGGTATATGGTTGATAACCTCAAGCCCCATACCCGTTAAAACCTTGTACAAAACCGCACAAGACGTTACCCCGTCGACATCATAATCGCCAAAAATCAAAACCCGTTCGTTGGTTTGCCGGGCCTCATGGATCCGGGCCACGATCTTTTTCATATCTTTAAAAAGAAACGGGTCATGCAGGTCAATTAAATCCGGGAAGAGAAAATCTCGGGCTTGTTCCGGGTCGTCCAGACCACGGTTCACGAGCAGGGCCGCCACTAAAGGCGCAATCCCCAAAACGCGGCTTAAATGATCAATGAGTGCCTGGGCAGGTTCAGCGACGCGCCAAAATTTTTCCATAAAAAACCGCCAGCCAAAAAAGTCAATTTAACAGTCCCGCCCTAATGACCGCACCCAAGATTATTTATTTAATGTGTCCTGACAATACATGATATTTTCATTTACATTCGTTTCAGAAATTAATAAGTTATTTTCTTTCTTATCAAATACAGCGCGCAAACTCGTTGCTCCGCCTTACTTCTGCGCTTGCAGCCTGCCCTGGATAATTTCAAGGATCGCCGGATTTTTACTACTCTTGGCAAGCTCTAGAATTGAAGCCGCCTCTTCCTTGTAGGCATGAAAGTCAGACGCTCTGAAATCCATAGGATTACCGGAAGGCGCAGAAACATAAGCGTCTCGATACACCACTTCGGCCTTCACATCAGCACCTTTTTCAACAAGATAGCGGACCATATCAACGTTTTTTATCGTAATGGCATAGGAAAGAGCAGAATGACCCTCCGCGCTCACCGCATCACCGCCAGTAAGCGTAGAACTTGAACTGCCCGAACCAGAATTGTAGGTGAACGTCATTGACTTTTTGGCCGTGCGCCTGGCATTAACGTCAGCGCCTGCCTCAACCAAGGCCCGTACGACTTCCAAATGACCGTTCTCAGCTGCGGCCAGCAACGCCGTTCGATCCCCTTCACTGCTCACCTTTCCATTCACCTTCGCGCCTTTTTCAAGCAAGATGCGAACAACATCCACATACCCATTAAGAGCCGCAACATCCAACAGGGCCTGCCAAGAACTATCATTAACATTCACACCTGCGCCTTTATCAAACAGGGTACGCACAACATCGGCATTGCCTTTAATAACAGCTATCGTCAGCGCAGTCTGGCCATAACTATTCTTCGCGTTCACATCCGCGCCCTTATCGATCAACGCAATTACCTTGTTAGGTTCGCGCTGTTCACTAGCCCTCATAAGCGCTGTCATGCCTGTCGGCCCCGAGGTGGCGCACCCGCAACAAGCCATTGTCAATACCAAAATACCCATCATTTCTTTTTTGTAACTCATTTCATCCTCCATCTGTTAACCGGCATTATTCAATAACCTTCATCCCCTTTAGGCATTTTTCCGCCGCCCTTCTCGCACTCTTTCTAAAGTCCGCGATAAACAGCTCCAGGTCCCCCTCTTTGTTCAATAAATGGACATTCCCCGATGTAAACGCCGAACCTGAGGCCAGGACATTCCCTGATACAGGATCAACTAATTTTATGTATGCCGTAAGATATAAGTCGTTCTTGTCGGACAACGAGCTTCCAACGGAGACCTCAAGAGCGATGAACTGTTCATTCGGCAGATCCGTGACAACGGGATCCTTGCCAGCGACACCACTCAGCCAGTCTTCATGCGCCATCTTCGTCCGCGGATCAAATGTTATTGAAAAAGGACGCGGAAACTTGTCGATCCAGGATTCCGTACCCGGGACGATCTCTGATCCGCGATGAAGCATGATCGCATTAACATTGCGGGAAGAATGTTTCAAAAGATCAACCGCCTCTTCCGCAATGATCTGTTCCGCAACGAATTTGGCAGCCGCAGCGTTCAACTTTTCACAATAAACTTCAAGCTCAGGCTTTTCCAATGCCAATTTATTCGCAATATGATTCCCTATAATACCTCCAAAGAAGAAAGCAGCTTTGTGGGTGCTGGCAATCCCGGTCGCCGTTCCCTTAAACGGGACAACAATGATCGATTTATTTTCCAAATTAGATGCTTTCTTAAGCTCATTTACTTGAAAAAGACTGTCCGGCATATGAAATGCACAGCCGGAACAAAATAACATAATCAAACATAGCATTGTCTGCCTTGATCTAAACTTCATGTTTTCTCCTTATTCCTTCGCCCGCACATCTCCCTCGGCTACAGAACACCCGTCGAGATTCCCGAGCTCAAAGAAATTACAACCATTCAAGGCAAATGGATTAGAATCCTTTCCATGGCCTCTTAAATTTATTGTCAAAGAACACAAAATAATTCCCGCCGTCCGTATCACACTGCCTACCGCCGGCAAATGGCAAACTTCCCATACTTGCAACCCTATTTACCGTTAATTTTTCATAGAACTTTTGACACTATCCGCGGCAAACTTCAAATTTGCTGCAGATTCAATTTACATTTTATCCGGCACTGTGACACCCATCAAGCGCAGACCATTGGCTAAAATAATTTTAACCGCATTGACCAGCCCCAATCGTTCGGCGGATAGATCCGCGTCTTCGACCAGCACGCGGTGCATATCGTAAAATTTATGAAAACTGCCTGCCAGTTGGTGCAAATATTCCGCTAAAGTATAGGGGTCATTTTGCTCCCGGCAGATCGTCAACGCCTCGGTAAAATCACTAATCTTTTTGATCAAGGCCAATTCTTCCGGCGCGGTTAGATGTTGAAACTTACCCGTCCGGGGCGTTATCCTGGTTTCCGCAGCCTTATTATTGATGCTATTGATCCGCGCGTGGGCATATTGGATATAAAAAACCGGATTTTCCGCGGTTTCCTTTTTTGCCAAGTCCAGATCAAATTCCAAATGCATTTGAATATGCCGCATCAAAAAGAAAAACCGGGCCGCGTCGACCCCGACTTCCTCCATGACTTCCCGCAGACTGATATACTCTCCACGCCGGGTGGACATGGAAACAATCTTCCCGGCACGGATCACGGTGGCTAATTGGACAATCAGCACCTGCACCGCGTCCGCGTTTTTTCCTAAGGCCTGCGCCGCAGCTTTGATCCGCGGAATATATCCATGATGGTCCGGCCCCCAAATATTGATCAATCGATCAAAACCCCGCTCGAATTTATTTTTGTGATACACAATGTCGGGAGATAAATAAGTAAATTGGCCGTCGCTTTTACGCACCACCCGGTCTTTATCGTCGCCAAACAAGGTGGACTTGAACCATAACGCGCCCTCGTGTTCATACGCTAAACCCCGGTTTTGAAATTCCGCTAATACCACCTCAATCTTATCGCGCGTCGCGATTTGTGATTCATATGACCATACGTCAAAATAGGCGCGGAAGTCTTTGAGTTCCGTTTGGTTCACCTGGATCAAATAATCCGCGCTGAATTTCTTGATCCGTTGCGGTCTGTCAGCTAAAGCCTGGAGGTCGGCCAATTTTTGAATTTGATTTTGATCCAAAAATATCTGGGCCATATCCTTGATATATTCGCCCTGATAACAATCTTCGGGAAAATCAACCGACTCTCCCAAAATTTTCCGGGCCCGCAGCTCAACTGACCGGCCCAAAGTCGTAATCTGGTTGCCTCCGTCATTCATGTAATATTCTTTGGTCAAATCATATCCCAAAAACCGCAAAATATTGCCTAAAACGTCGCCGACCACTGCCTGGCGGGCGTGTGCCACGCTTAACGGTCCGGTCGGGTTAGCGCTGACAAATTCCATCATCACTTTTATCCCTTTTCCCGCTTGGGACCTGCCGAAATCACTCCCTTGAGCAAAAACCTCATCCAAAACCGAACCTACCGCATACGGCGTCAGAAAAAAATTGATAAATCCCGGACCTTTTACTTCCAGCCGAACGACGCGGCAGTTTAACCGCGAGACGGCTAATCCCTTTTGAATTAAAGCCAAAAACTCTGCCGCAATTACCAGCGGGGGTTTGCGCAAAACTTTAGCCGAACGCAGAGCGATATTACAGGCAATATCACCGTTGGCTTTCTCCGCGGGTTCTTCCAGCTCAATAGCCGGCAGAGGAATATCCTGAAAAAGCGGCGCAATCGCGCCGCGGATCAATTCAACAAGCTCATCGTGAAATAAAACCGCCATAAAATTTTGTCTCATTTAAAAAGGCAAGCAAGAAATCCGCCGGTCTTATAGATATATCCCCTAAAACCGTTAGATTTTTGCTTGCCTTAATTATCTCTGATCTTATTGCACCCAATCAACGCGAGGCGCGTCCTGCCATAGATATTCCAACGCATAAAAATCCCGAATATCTTTGCGAAAAATATGCGTCACAACGTCGCCGGCGTCATAGACAATCCAATCGGATTTTTTCAATCCTTGCTTTGCGGCAATACCGACGCCCAATTCCCGCAAACCTTCGTCGATATTCTCCGCGATAGCCCGGACATGCCGATCCGACGTCCCGGAGCAAATGACGAAATAATCACAAAAATTTGTAATACTTCGCATATCGAGAACCACAATGTCCTCGGCTTTGATGTCATCGGATAAACGCGCGATCAGCTGATAAAGTTTGGGCGATTTTTCGGCCTCTTTAGCCATTCACAACTTTACTTTAAATTGATTGTCCTGATTAAAAAAAATGACTGGTTCAATTCTTCAATCTTACTTCTTCAATTTCGCGGCCTGATCTTTGCTCAACACGCGCCAGCATTCATGGTTGCCCGCCGGCGACTTGACCACTGCGAAGAAACGGCCGTTTTTTTCCCGAACCGAAAAATCCTTCGAGGTGAACTTTGTTTTGGTCTTGACATCGTAAAATGACAATTCTTCCATAAACCCTCCTTCGCAGTTAGCGAACACCCGCGCCATTCCAATAAGCGCGGGGTGTTGTTGTGACAAACAACTGTCAGTTGTTGTTCAAGTTTAGCCAATCACCCTGGGGTTGTCAATCGAAAAAACAGAACAGTCTTCCGAAGAAGCTGCCTCCGCGGATTCCCGCGCGGTTAGGCCGTGATCAGCTCTTTTAAAGCCTTATCTACCGCGGCATCCACTGGGCCGACTACGGCTAAATGATTCCGGGATGGATGCAAGATCTCCCGGGCAATGCGTTGGGTATCCGCGAGCGTGACTTTTTCAAAATCCCGCACGACCTGTTTAAGAGTTTTCAATTGGTTTTTGGAAACAATTGATTCCCCCAACCAAAGCATATGCTCCATAGTGTCTTCCAAAGTGATCCGCGATTGGCCGATCACATAATCTTTCGCCCGGCGCAATTCATTGGCGGAAACACCGGACTTCCGGATGTTGGCGATTTCCTTGAGGATCAGGGTGACTGCGGGCACGACTTTTTGATGGTCAACGCCGGCGCGAATAATGAACGCGCCGGTATCCAACAGGCATTTAGCGGACGCGCCGATGGAATAGGCCAGGCCGCGTTTTTCTCTTAATTCCGAGAACAGCCGGCTGGACATATTCCCGCCTAATATAATGCCTAACAAAATCAGGCCATAGCGGTCCGGATGCCAATCATCATAACCGAGCATCCCTAAAGCCAAATGAGTTTGTTCCGTAGTTTTACGGCGAATCTGGCAAACGGGTCGCGCTTCCGGCCGGGAAAACTTAATATACTCGGCCAACACTCCGGCCGGGACATGGCCCAATTTCTTGCTGGCAATGCGTTCCACCAATGCCGGATCGATTTGACCGCATACCGAGATCACCGCGTTGCGGCCAGAATAATGCTCGCGATGAAAATTTTTTAATACTGCCGGTTGCAGCCCGGCAACACTCTTAAGAGTGCCAGCGATATTCTTTCCTAAAGGATGGTTGGGCCAAAGCATTTCATCCAAAGTATCCATAACCAAATGCTGGGGCAAATCCTTATACATCTTTATTTCTTCTAAAATGACCGCTTTTTCATTGCTAAAATCTTTAGTTTTTAACGTTGGGAAAAATGCCATATCCGCGAGCACATCAAACGTTTCGGCGAAAAACTGCGAAGGAATTTTCGCGTAAAAACAGGTGTGCTCCTCGCTGGTAAAGGCGTTGAGCGCGCCGCCGATCCCTTCGATGCGTTCTTTGATTTCCGTGCCGGAATACGTGCAACTCCCTTTAAACGCCGCGTGTTCCAAGAAATGCGCGGCGCCTTTGATCGCGTCGCTTTCATAACGGCCGCCCACCCCGAACCAGAATCCCAGCGCCACGCTCGAACGGCTTTGCATGGGATGCGTGACTAAACGCAGTCCATTATCGAAAACAACGCGTTTAATCATGAGTGGGACTCCTTAACGGCTTAAGCAAAGTCGCGACAAAATCGCGGACCGATTGAATTTGATTGTTTTGTCCCGTAGTCTGGGCCACCCGGTTGACAATCGCGCTGCCGACAATCACCCCGTCGGCAATGGTAGCGATCCGGCGAACTTGATCCGGTTGAGAAATGCCAAAACCGACGCAAATCGGTTTTGCGGTAAGCCTTTTCGCCTGCCTGACTTTGGCGAGAAGATCCGCGGGAATGCCCGCCCGGGCCCCTGTGACTCCGGCTAAAGACACGTAATAAATAAAACCGGTTGCCGCAGCCATGATTTTTTTTGCCCGGGCCGGCGTTGTGGTTGGCGATAAAAAAAATACCGTAGCCACATCGTTTTCGCGGCACGCGGCGATCAACCCGCCCGCTTCTTCCACGGGCAAATCGGGGATGATCAGTCCATCCACGCCGCTCGCTTTGGCTTGAGCGGCAAATTGCTTTTCCCCAAAATGAAACACGGGATTGTAATACGTCATCAAGGCGATGGGCATCTGACTCCATTTGCGGATATTTTTCACGCTGGTCAAAATACCCGGCAAATTCGTGCCGTTTTGCAAAGCCCGATAGGAAGCAGCCTGGATGGTGGGTCCGTCTGCCAAAGGATCGGAAAAAGGAACGCCTAACTCGATGATATCCACCCCCGCTTTATCAAAGGCGAATGCCAATTCTTCCGTCTTACGCAAGCTGGGATCGCCGGCAGTTAAAAAAGCGATAAAGGCCTTTTGCTTGCGAACCGCTAACGATTGGAATTTTTTTTCAATTCGGTTCATTGGTTAACGCCCCCTCAAATTGATTGCCCAGACTTTATGGTTCCCATATCCTTATCGCCGCGTCCCGACAAACAGAGGATCACGCTGGATCCGGGCTTGGCTTTTTTCGCGAGTTTTTCCAAATAACTGACGGCGTGGGCGGATTCTAAAGCCGGGATTACCCCTTCTGTCCGGGACAATAAATGAACCCCGGAAATCGCTTCTTGATCTGTGACCGAAACATATTCCGCCCGGCCGATTTGCTGATAATAAGAATGCTCCGGGCCAACGCCGGGATAATCCAGACCCGCGGCGATAGAATGAGCGATCACAATCTGCCCATCCGGCGTTTGCAGTAATTTACTTTTGGTCCCATGCAATACCCCAGCCGCGCCCGCGCCCAAAGCCGCGGAATGTTGACCGGTCTTGATCCCCCGGCCCGCCGCTTCCACACCGATCATCCGTACGCCTTTATCATTAAAAAAAGGATGAAATAATCCCATGGCATTGCTGCCTCCGCCAACGCAGGCCACCAGATAATCCGGCAATTTCCCCGTTTTTTTGAGAAACTGGGTCCGGGCCTCTTGCCCGATCACCGCTTGAAATTCGCGCACCATCCAAGGATAAGGATGCGGACCGGCTACTGTGCCGATCACATAAAATGTATCCCGGACATTGGTTACCCAATCCCGGATTGCTTCGTTCATGGAATCTTTCAAAGTGCGAGATCCGCTATTCACCGGAACGACTTTCGCGCCCAATAACCGCATACGATCGACGTTCAAAGCCTGACGTTCAATATCCTCCGCGCCCATGTAAACTTCACAGCGAATATCCATCAAAGCGCAAACCGTGGCGGTGGCCACCCCGTGCTGACCCGCGCCGGTTTCCGCGATCACCCGTTTTTTGCCCATGCGTTTGGCTAACAAAACCTGGCCGATCGTGTTATTAATTTTATGCGCGCCGGTGTGCAGCATATCCTCGCGTTTCAAATAAACTTTCAGCGTCTCGAAATACCTGCTTAAGCGCTGCGCTTCATAAAGATTCGTCGGCCGTCCGGCATATTCCCGCAGCAAAGTTTTAAACGCTTTTTTATACGCCGGATCTTGCCAAGATTGGCGAAAATTTTTCTCCAAATCTTCCAACAAAGCCATCAAGGTCTCTGGCACATACTGCCCGCCGTATTTTCCGAAATGCCCCTGTTGATCCGGAACTTTCATTTAAGATCCTTTTCTTTTATCGCGCGGCGCTTCGCAAAACTAAAACCGCCTTTTTCAATCCCACCGCCCCGTCGATTCTTAAGGGAATTTTTCGCTCGCTCGTGTCAAACCATAAATCATACTGCGCCGGCTGGGTTTGCAAAAAATAGGCTGTTTGCTCCTGCCCCGCGGCAGTGACTTGGGTCTTTTTCATCACCTCAATCACCACGGTTTTCGTCGGTAAATTCAGCTTGATCCGCTCGCCGGTTTGAAACGTCCCCCGCAGCCGGAACCGATAAATAAACCCGTAAATATTTTCTAAAGTCGTTGGCTGCTGAATCGTTTGATCAGTGATTTTCCCGCCGCTATTTTTTTTGATCCGCACGATGCCCTGCGCCGTGTCATAAATTTCCGTAATCTTTTCTTTGCTGCCAAAAACATTCAAATCCCGCTCCACGACCCGGGGTAAAAATGTCTGCGGATCTAAAAATATTTTCTCTTCATCATAAAAGTTTAACGCTCGCGACGTAAAAACAACCAAAACACAGCGGGCCGCTTCTTTTTCAACCAAACCTTTATATGCCAATTCTCCCGCGCCGATTTTCAACCCAAATTTTTTAATGTCGAAAACTAATACCTCGCCGGTAAATTTATCCGCCTCCGTTTTCGGCGCGGCAAAAGCCAACCCGGACACCACCGTCAAAATAAGCAGGATCATCCCAGCGAACCGGAACCATTGCCGCAGATTCATAATACGTCAACCCTTTTGATATAATCTTCCAAAACTGCCGCGCCTTTCACCAAGGTTTCAATCCGAATATATTCATCGGTAGAATGGGCCGTCCCTGTAGCGCCAAATCCCGTGGCAAACGCGGGGATTCCGCGCTTTTGAAAAAAAGATATGACTGTCGCGCCTTCACTGCCGCTGATTTCCGGACGACGACTGACCGCTTTCACCGCCTGAACGTATTCACGAACCAACGGATGGCGAGGATCCATTTCATAAGGATATTGCAAGTCATCGATTTCGACGCGAAATTTCTTGGTTTCCGTAGCGATGATCTCCTGCAATTCTTTTAAAATGTGCCGCGGATCCATACCCGGCAAATAACGGATATCCAAAGCCAATTCGCAATGATCAGCTACCATATTCACTTTATCGCCGCCTTTGATCACGCCCACATTGACGGTCGGCGGACGCAATAAAGGATGTCGACGATAAACAAACTTATGTTTCTTTACTTTGACGATGACCCGGCTGGCAATCTCAATAGCGTTCACGCCCAACCAATTATAAGCGCCATGCGCTTTTTTCCCGGTAATAATCACGCGCAAATGGATCAAGCCTTTCTGCGCGATGATTACCTTGAATTCGTCAGAATCCAATACCAAAGCAAAGCCGGGCCGTAGAATTTTTTTATTCAAAAGCGGCAACATCCCCTGGTGACTGCCGGTCTCCTCATCCGCCGTCGCAGCCATAATGAGATCGTGGCGCAGCCGGACTTGATCTTCCGTTAAGCTGCGCATCACTTCCATACATACCGCCAGATTCCCCTTGTCATCGGAGGCGCCCCGTCCGTAAATTTTCCCCTGATGAATTACGCCCCCCAAGGGCGGATACTTCCAACCTTGGCCGATGGGCACGGTATCATAGTGGGGCGAAATAAGAATGGCCCTATCCGCCGCTTGCTTGCGCGGAAGCTGCCCTTTTAACGTCGCAATAATATTTGGCCGCTTCGGCGCGAAGGAATGGATCTTTACCTCCAGCCCCAAAGACCGCATATCGCGTTCAATGAATTTGCCTAAAGCCGCTTCATTGCCGGGAGGGTTTTCCGAATTATAAGCGATGACTTTTTGCGTTAAATCGATCAGACGGGCCCGGCGGATCATTTGAGAAATTCCTCCGCCTTCAATTCGCCCAAGTTGCGTTTATGGTCGTCATAATCAATGATTTTCAGACTCGGACGCTGGGCGAACAATTTGGTCACTTTGGGCAAATGAAACTTGATATTCCGGAAAGCCACATACAAAAATTCCGTTTTACAGGACGGGCAGAAGTTCATTTCCAATTTCACGTCAAGAGCGTTGCAATGGCCGCACTGACCCGACACATCTCCATAGATCAGCAGATGCTCATTAACCGCCTTCGGGTCATTTTTTTGATACACCCGGATCAATTTTTCATGTGGGGTCATAGGCGCGAATAACTATCAGCCAATTCCAAAACCAATTTTTCCGAATCCGGCCACCCCAGACAGGGATCCGTGATGGATTTGCCCAATATCCCGCCGGACACGTTCTGACATCCCTCTTCCAAATAACTTTCAATCATCAACCCGCGCACCGTGCGGCGCAACTCTGCGGACTCTTTCATGCTGAACATGACTTCCATGGCAATCCGCGGTTGTTCTTTGTATTGTTTATCGGAATTGGCATGATTGGTGTCCACTAAAATTACCGGCGAAGGGAAGCCTCGTTTTTGATGCAACCCGACCAAGTTCGTCAGATCTTCATAATGATAATTGGCCTGGCATTGACCGTGGCGGTTAACCGCGCCGCGCAAAATGCAATGCGCCAAAGGATTGCCATTGGTTTTTACTTCCCAGCCGTTATAAATGAAACGGTGCGGTTTTAAAGCCGCTTGCAAAGAATTCAACAAAACATTAAGATCGCCGCTCGTTGGATTTTTTAATCCTACCGGAATGTCCAAACCGCTTACCGTCAACCGATGTTGTTGATTCTCCACCGAACGCGCGCCGATCGCCACATAACTCAAAACATCTTCCAGATAGGGATAATTTTCCGGGTACAACATTTCATCCGCGGCGGTTAACCCGGATTCCGCTAAAGCGCGGATGTGCATTCGCCGAATCGCTTGGATCCCGGCGACAATATTGGGGTCTTCATTCGGGTCAGGCTGATGCGCCATGCCCTTATAGCCCTCACCCGTAGTGCGGGGTTTATTGGTGTAAATCCGCGGGATTAAAATAAAAAGTTCTTTGACTCGGTCCTGCAATTGCGCCAAACGGCTGACATAAGCGCAAACCGCGTCTTCGTTGTCGGCCGAGCAGGGGCCGATAATCAGTAAAAACTGCCGGCTCTGCCCTTGGAGCACGCGTCGGATACGTTCATCCCGGGCCTGCTTGACCGCGCGCAATTCTGGACCCAGCGGCATAGCCGCGAGAATATCTTCCGAACGGGGAATTTTTTGCAAATATTCAAAACTCATAAGCTTGCATTATAACACAGCTATCGATTTTTTTAATAAAACAATTTCGCGATAAACGCCGTAACCGCGGTTTCCACCCGCAGCACCCGCGGTGAACAACTTATAGTCACAAAACCCTTTTCCAAAAATTGCTGGATTTCCAACGGGATAAACCCGCCTTCCGGACCAATGACTAAAGTAATATTCCGATTTTGGGACGACGGACTGCGCCGGTCTCCCCCGGGATGCGCGACTAACAAAAGGGAATTGTCCGCCATTAAAGACACGCGCTGGGAGACAAACCGCGCAAAATTTCTTTCCATTTCCACTACCGGCAAAATGGTATCTCCAGCTTGCTCCAAGCCCAAAACCAATTGCTCTTGAATTTTATCCGGCGATAAAGCCGGACTCTTCCAAAAGCTTTTCTCCACCCGGTTGGTATCTAGGACAATCAGTCGGCCCACCCCCATTGTCGTAATCGTCGCTAAAATCCGTTTAAACACGATCGGCCGGGGCAAAGCTAAAATTAAAGTTAACGGCAGTTTGGGCGGCGGTTGCCGGTCCAAACACACCCGCAACCGTACAGTGTCGGAAGCGGCAGAGATCACCTGGGCTTGGCCTAATTTTCCATTAACAACGCCGACCCGTAAAACGTCGCCTAACGCCGGTTTTAACACCTCCCGCACATGTTTTGCCCGGCGTCCCGAGATAACGGCTTCCCCTGGCTCTTGCGGAAAATCGGCTTTTTCCAATAGAATCAAATTCATGAAAGCAATCCCGCTCCCTCGCGTTGCAAACGTATGGTTTGCGTCGGAAACGCGAACGCAATGCCTTGCGCGGCAAATTTCTCTTTAATTTTCAAATTGACCTGCTGCTGGATATCCAGGGCTTTGTTTTGATCGCTTCCCGCTATAAAATACACGATTTCTAAAATCAAACTAAAATCCCCGTAAGCAACAAAATGCGCCCGGTCAAAAGTTGTTCCCGGAATCGCGATAACAATCGCTTTCAGATAGTCCGGGATCGCTTGCAATTGATCCAACGCGGTATCGTAAGTAACGCCCAAACGGAACAAAATGCGCCGGCGCTGCATCCGGTCAAAATTTCGCACCCGGGAATTGGTCAAATCCGTGTTGGAAAAAATGATTTCTTCGCCGTTGACGCTGCGGATGCGCGTTGTCTTAATGCCGATTTGCCGCACCTCGCCGGTCAAATCTCCAACCGTAATCGAATGGCCGACTTCAAACGGCCGATCAAATAAAATTGCAAAATAACTAAATAAGTCTCCCAGCACCGCCTGAGCGGCCAAAGCCACCGCCACGCCGCCGATACCCAAACCGGCGATCACCGCGGAAATCTTAAATCCCAAATTATCCAAAAACAAAGCGAAAGCCACACCCCAAACTAAAAACTTGAGGACATTGAGTATGCCTTTCAAACTGCCTTCCAACATGGTGTCTTGTCCGCGCTTGCGCCAATATTGCTTAAACCCATACGTCATGAATTCGGTGGCCAAACGCCCGCCAAAAAACACCAAAACCGCCATCAGCCCTTTCTGCGCTGCCTGTTCGAATTTGGCCGATAAATCTAAGCCCAGAAAACTCATAAACAACACAATAAAATAAGCTGCCGGGACAAAAACAGTATGGGCGGTATTAATTAAAAAATCATCCAGAGTCGTCGGGGTCGTTGCCGCCCATTTTTTCAACCGACCCAGCACCACCCGCTCCACAATTTTGATAGCCAAAAATCCGATAACCAAAATCAGTAAACTCCGAAAACTGCCGCTCCTCGCGTATCCTCCCCAAAATATATTCAACCAACTCATGATTTAACCTCCCGTTAATTTTTTATCGGCCCTTTATTACATTAATCAAAAAATTATCTATAAACCATTCTACACACATCAAGTAACCGCACAAATAAAAAAATCCCTTCTCTTCCCGGTAGTTGATCTTCAAAAAATTCAATTTTAAAAAATGTTTGGGGAAATATACTATGGGCCTGTTGCGAAATTAGCCATTTTTGAAAAATAAAAGCAAAAAATATATCGACGACAAAATGGATATTTTGCCGAATTTCTCGGCGAGGTTGTGATAAAATGAGGGCATGAAAACCGAAAGG